>OMWF01000015.1 GCA_900314665.1 uncultured Actinomycetes bacterium | reverse complement strand
GGACGCTCACCAGCGGCCCCTTATGGCTGCTACCTCTCGGTCCTGACCAGGTTCGGAGCATGATGCCGTCCAAGCCCATCCTGCGCACTCGGATTAGCTTGAGCGTCAAGTATAGACGGGCTTCTGTGAAAACGAATCAACAAGCGGGCATCGTCTCCCAGGAGGTGCAGGCGCATCCGCAAGAGATGTCGATATGGTCGTGGCGAGCCAGCCCAGCACGCGTGGGACACGAGACAGCGGCAGGGAGGTCCACCGCCTGGCTCAAAACAAAGCAATGCGGGCAGGCCGGGCGAAGGACATGCCACAACAGCAGACCATCGCGTGCGTACCGAGTGCCCGCCACGTATCCAGTGCATGTTCAACCTCCATACTGTCGTCAGCATGGCCCCTCTTGCCGCATCCGGCGTCCGGCTCCATCCCCACCGCATGGTAGCGACTGGCGTACCTCTCGACAGCCAAAGCCGGGGCTTCCGCCTCCTCAACCCGCACGGTCATAGGCATCATGCACACCCTTTGCCAGCGCAAACCTTCAAGCACGGCTTTTATCGCCAGCTCTGCCGGTATGCTCGTAGGCATGACTACTTACTTTGATGAACTCGGACTATCCGAGAAGGTCCTCGCCGCTATTGAGGACATGGGATATACCCAACCGACCCCGGTCCAGGAGCAGGCCATCCCCGCCGTGCTCGCCGGCAAGGACGTCTGCGCCGCAGCCCAGACGGGCACCGGCAAGACCGCGGCCTTCACCCTGCCCACCATGGACCGACTAGGCCGCGCTCAGCATGGCCAAGGACCCCTCTGCCTTATCGTCACTCCTACTCGTGAGCTGGCGCAGCAGATTGAAGAGGTGGTGGCCACGGTCGCCGCGCGCACCGGTCACCGTGCGCTTACCGTGGTGGGCGGCGTCGGCTACGACCCGCAGGTCAAGGGCCTCAAGAGAGGCATCGACATCCTGGTCGCCACCCCAGGCCGCCTGATCGACCTCTATGAGCGCAAGGCCGTCAAGCTCAACAGCGTCCAGACCCTGGTCATCGACGAAGCCGACCGCATGCTGGACATGGGCTTCTGGCCTTCGATGCGCAAGATCATCAAGTGGACCCCCGAGAACCGCCAAACGCTGCTCTTTAGCGCCACCTTGGATGAGAACGTGATGCGCCAGGTGGGGTCTATCCTGCATGACCCCGTCTACGTCGAGGTCGCCCGCAAGGGCACCGCCGCCGAGACCATCGACCAGTACATCATGCCGGTCGGCTCAATGCAGAAGGCGGACCTGCTCCCGGCAGTGCTCAAGGAGAAGGGCGCCGACCGCGTGCTGGTGTTCACCCGCACCAAGAGCCGCGCCGATGCCATCGCCAAGCGCCTGCACAAGGCCGGCTACAAGGTGGCCGCCATCCACGCCGGCAAGACCCAAGCCCAGCGCAACCGCGAGCTGGAGAGCTTCCGCAACGGCAAGGTCGACGTTCTTATCGCCACCGACGTCTTGGCACGCGGCATCGACATTCCCGACATCAGCTACGTCATCAACTACGACGTACCGCAAAACCCCGAGGATTACGTGCACCGCATCGGCCGCACCGGGCGCGCCGGCGAAGAGGGCTTCTCGCTCACCTTTGTGGGGCCCGATGAGATCAGCTACCTGCGTGAGATCGAGTACCTGATGAAGAAGGTCATCGACGAGTACGACCTACCCGGCTTTGACTACGACGACCGTCGCATCGTTCCCTCGCCCGATCGCCCCGCCGTCAAGAAGAAAGCCCTAGCCTTCCGCGGCAGCCGAGCCCGGCGCGGCGGACCGCGCAAAGGACACCGCCACTTCTAACAACTCACCGTCCAACCGGACCCGCCCTTCTCGGCGGGTTCTTTGCAAGAGACAGGAGACCGCTATGGAACGCACCTTTGAGCAGAACCTGGACGCCTACGCCCACCTCATCATCAACACCGGTTGCAACGTGCAGCCCGGGCAGGAGCTCTTCATCTCCAGCGACATCGCCAACGCCCAGCTGGTGCGCCTGCTGGTAGCCGAGGGCTATAGGGTGGGCGCCAGCAATGTCACCGTGCACTGGACCGACGAGCAGGTCTCGCGCATGCACTACGACAACCGCCCCCTCGAGGCGTGGTCGCAGTTCCCTGAATGGCAGGCCGAGCTGCAAAACGGCGTAGCCCGACGCGGGGCGGCGCTGCTCTTTATCGACTCCGAGGACCCCTATGGCATGACCGGCGTCGACCCGCGCAAGTTTGCCGCCCGCACCAAAGCCGCGCACGAGGCCTGCAAGGAGTGGCGTCGGGGCATGGACTTTGGCCTCAATGTCTGGTGCATCGTGGGTGCCGCCAGCCCGGCATGGGCCTCGCGCGTCTTCCCCGACCTGCCCGTTGAGGAGGCGGTCGGCAAGCTGTGGGACGCCATCTTTGCCACCGTGCGGGTGAACACGCCCGACCCCGACGCCGCCTGGATGGCCCGCGAGAAGGACTTTAAGCGCCACGTCGACTGGCTCAACGGCCTGGGCCTCGACCGCCTGCATTACACCAACGGCATCGGCACCGAGCTCACGGTGGGCCTCAACGCCGACGGGCTGTGGGAGGCCGGCGGCGGCTACACCAAGGGCGGCACCTTCTTCTTCCCCAACATGCCCACCGAGGAGGTCTTCAGCACGCCCGACCGAGAGCGCGTGGACGGCATCGTCTACTCGGCGCTGCCCCTGAACCACGACGGCACCCTCATCGACCGCTTCTGGGTGCGCTTTGAGGGCGGCCGCGCCGTGGAGTGCGGCGCCGAGCAGGGCCAGGAGGCCTTGCAGTCCATCATTGATACCGATGAGGGTTCGCACTACCTGGGCGAATGTTCGCTCGTCCCCAAGGAGTCGCCCATCCATCAGAGTGGAATCCTCTTCCTCTCCACCCTGTTCGACGAGAACGCCGCCTGCCACCTGGCGCTGGGCATGGGGTTCCCCGAGTGCCTCAAGGGAGGCCTCGACATGAGCAAGGACGAGCTGCTGGCAGCGCATGTCAACCAGAGCGCGACGCACGTGGACTTCATGGTGGGCACCGATGACTTGACCGTGACCGGCTTCGCCCGCGATGGCCGAGAAGTGCCCATCTTTGTGGACGGCACCTGGGCAGAGTAACGACGTGGCCCGCCGATCGGGCCCCTCGGCAGAGGAGGGGT
Organism: uncultured Actinomycetes bacterium; assembly: GCA_900314665.1. GTDB lineage: Bacteria > Actinomycetota > Coriobacteriia > Coriobacteriales > RUG033 > RUG033. The sequence goes on along the minus strand of OMWF01000015.1, from coordinate 2,259 downwards.
CCGAGACGCCCGCCTGTGGCCCGCCACCGCCGCTTTCGGCGTCGCAGTCCCCTTCGCGTCAGAGCCCGGTCCCGCGCTCTTCTCGGGCAGCCTTCTTTGCCGCCGCCCGCTTGGATCGCAATGCCGAGAAGAACCCCGTCAGCAGCCGTGCGCACTCATCGCCGAGCACCCCTGGCGTCACCTCAAACCGATGATTGAGTCGGGAATCAGAATTAACCTGGTAGAGCGTGCCGAGCGCGCCCCCTTTGGGGTCGGCGGCACCGTACACGCACCGGTCGATGCGAGACTGCTGCATGAGACCGGCGCACATCAGGCACGGTTCGAGCGTCACATAGACCGTGCAGCCAAAGAGCCTCCAGCGCCCCAGCGCTCGGCTGGCCTCGACCAGAGCCGAGAACTCCGCATGAGCCGACGGGTCGTGGTCGAGCTCGCGTCGGTTGTAGCCGGTGGACACCACGCGTCCGTCGCAGACCACAACCGCGCCAATGGGAGCTTCGCCCAGCTCAGCGGCATGGGCGGCTTGATCAAGCGCCAGGCGCATGTACTGCTCGTCAAGGGCGCGCTGAGAGTCGGCGGGGTCCTGCGCGCCTTGTTGCTCGTCTCCCATCACGTACCTCCCCAGATTGACGGCGCAGCGCCGACACCGCTCGGCTATCCGATGCGCTATTCTTACACGTGCGCTGGCGCGGCACGGATCTTACCGAGCTGCGCAGTCGCCCACTTGAGCGGAGGAGTGGCAGAGTGGTTGAATGCACCGGTCTTGAAAACCGACAGGCGGTTCTAACCCGCCTCGAGGGTTCGAATCCCTCCTCCTCCGCCAGCTAGCAAACGGGCCCCGCACGGGGCCCGTTCCTGTATCCGACGCGCAGCACGAGACTCGCCTCCGCGCCCCAGCCGTGCCGCTCCACCGCATCCGGCGCCGCCTACAACGCGGGGCCCTGCGCATCCGCAAGGCCCCGCTCGCAAGTCCTCAGGTGGCATCGCAGCTATTCGATTGTGATGCCGTACTCGGCAATCGTATCGTAGGTGTCGGCGTTCTCCACCTCGAGCACGCCCTCCACACCCACGAGCTTATCGACGGAATTGACGTCCTCTTCATCAAAGTAGATCCAATCCTCAGCGTATTTACCAGGTTGGACCGTGATATACCCCAGTGGATCGCACATCTTTCCATTGACGGAGAACGTCTTGTACTTGGCGCTGACCTCAATGGGGACGGACTGCTTGTTGGTCACGCGAAGCTTGAAGCCCGTGTCATTGAAGCTGGTGTAGGGATAGCCCTTCTCCAGGATGGTGATGGTGCAGGTGTCATCATCGACGACCGTCGCCTCACCAGTTACGGCTGGCGCGCGCGTGCCCGAGGCACTCGAAGAGCTGGAACCCCCGCCCAACAGGGTGTCGATGTCATCGGGCGAGGCAGTTGCCTTAGGAGCGGTATCGGGCGCATCCCCGGACTTCTTGAAGTCCATATTGATAGTTATGGTGTCTTCGCTCGCGGAGAGGCTCAGGGTGCCGTCCTTAAGCGTGGCCTCCACGTCCTCGCCCTCAAGGGTGAGGGTGACGGTGCTGCCGTCCTTGACCTTCCAGGTACCGCCGGCTATATCATCGTCCAGCTCAAGGGCCGCAGTCTTGTCCTTAGCCAGGGTAAGCGTGACAGTCTCCCCTACCGACGAGGGGTTGATGCTGATGTCCATATTGTCCGACGTGTCCTTGAGAGACATGTTTGTGCAGTCGTACACGCCTTGGAACTTTGATTCCTTGCTGCCGCCAAGCTGGATGGTGCAGCCGCTAACTACCAGGCACACCGCACACATCAAGGCGGCGATAAGAACCACAATGCTCTTCTTGCCAGAGCTACGGGTGATATGCATCATTCTCTCCTTCGACAGTGCCCGACCGCCATCGACGGTCTCCCCAGGCCGACGGTGAGCATTTGGACAAACCCCATACGAAGCCAGTATATCGGAAGGCATCCGCGCTTCCCGCGGCCCGCTGGAGCTCTCCTGAGGGGGCAGCGCTGCCGCTCGCTGCCCCACATGCACTCGGGGATAGAGCCGCCACGCCATCCCGCCCCGGGTATCTGCTGTTTGCCCAAAAGATGTTTGCGCTCGCCGGCCCTAACCGGTAACATCTACCGAGCATGTTGCACCAGCCGTGTGCAACCTCTGCCAGCGGAGAGCTGACCGAGAGGCCGAAGGTGCTCGCCTGCTAAGCGAGTAAGGGCCGCAAAGCCCTTCTGGGGTTCGAATCCCCAGCTCT
>OMWF01000024.1 GCA_900314665.1 uncultured Actinomycetes bacterium | reverse complement strand
GTCGTCTCGGTATCCGGTTCCCAAGGTTCGGCGCGCCCCCGGCCCGTCCCCCGGCCCCCTGTGCGGGGCGGGCGACCTCCGTGGCGCGGGTCATTAATGTACTCGGCTGCCAAATCTGCGTCAAGGATTTTTTTGAAAAAATTTCAACGGTCCAATATTTTTTAAAAGTGCTGGTAGATGAGTTGCACTTTTTTGCTATTGGTTAGAGATGAACGGTAGCTCAAATGAATTGCGGTGTAGCGCCCCACCCAAGGAGACGCGTGGTTGCTCGACTCGCCTCGATATATGAAGGGATGGCGACATCATTTGAGGCGTGTAAGAAGGCTTCACAAAGCGCCTCCTCGACCGCTCAAATACAAGACGCCGGCCTCACAAGGGAGACCGGCGACTGTAAGCCAACCCGAGTTGTTTGTTTGTTAGACCTTCCAGTCGGATCCCACGACGATGAGCAGGTCTCCTGAGAATGAGTATCGGTTGCTGTTCTTTATTGCCCTACCGACCCCGAGCCTGCTGACGATATCGTCGGCGACCGCCTTTTGGGAGTCGTCATTGTAGACCACCAGAGTCTCGTCGTATACAAAGGAATCGGCGTTGCCCGTGCTCTCAATCTGATATCCCGCAGGAGTGATCTTATCGGCAGCCTGGGAGGCAACGCCATCGACCCCCACCCCGTTGCGGATGGTCACCTTGTACTTGGAGGCATTGACCGTTGTGCTTGCAGTACTTGTTGCGGAGCTCGTCGACGAACCGTTGTCCTCGGCAAAGGCGTCGACCTTAGAGACGTCGCCCTGCTTCTCGTTAGCTGCGGTATCGACACCGGGGTCCTCGCCGGCATCGACCTTGGCCATCATCGTTTTCCAGGCGTTCTCATCGATTTTCTCGTAGTAGGTGCCCTTGATCACCTCTGAGGTGGTGGGCTCCATCGCCGAGTACACGCAGTTGTTGATGTCGACGCCGATGAAATTCGAGGCGTAGCCCGCAATGGTCTGCACGTCCATGTCCGTCGATACATAGGGTGCGAGCTGCTGGACCGTATTTGCGAGCGTACCCACATTAGACTGGGAGAACTTCTCGACGATTGCCGCGATGACCTGACGTTGATGCTTGGCGCGGTAGCGGTCTCCGTCGCCATAGGCATCAAAGGCATGGCGGCAGCGGGCGTAGTAGAGCGCCTGCGTGCCATCAAGCGTGTACCAGCCCTTATCAAGTCCAAACTCGAGGGTCGGGTCATAGAAGGACTGCTCGACATAGATGTCGACGCCGCCAAGGGCATCCACCAGGCTCACCATGCCGTCGAAGTTTATTTCCGCGTAATGCGAGATAGGCACGCCGGCAAGCTTTGAAACCTGCTGAACCATGAGCTCGCGTCCGCCGTACGCATAGGCGGCGTTGATCTTGTCGTTGCCGGTACCTCCGTACTGAGAGAGGTCTACCAAGGTGTCGCGATGGATGGAGACCAGGGTAATCCTCTGGTCATCTGGATCCACGCGAGCCAGGATGATCGTGTCGGCGCGGTAGGCTCCTCCGAAGTCGTCGTCTTTCTCGCGGTCCTCTGAGGAATCGACGCCGATGAGCAGTGTGTAGAACGGATCGTTCTTACCCTTCTTGGTGTTGTCGAGCGCGTCGTACACCGAGTCGTTCTTGTTGATGAGCATCGATTGGTTGATGCCGTTGATGTAGGTGAGAGCAAAGCCCGCCGTGCCACCTACCAGCACCAACAGAATGATGACGACCACGATGAGGATGCGACGCTTACGCTGCCGCTTGCGACGGCGACGCGCATAGGAGTTGACGGCAGAAGAGTTGCGGCTGTAGTCGTCGACGCTCGTTCCGCCGAGAAGCGAATCCTCACGGAGCGAGGACATCGAATCGTGTCGACCGGAGCTGTGCCGAGCGCTATCCCTTCGACCATGCCGATTGCTGCCTTGGTTTTGAGCCATACGGTTTGCTCTCCTTCAAACAAGCGGCAGGCCAAACCGCCCTGCCGCTATCTGTTGGGGCGGATACATATCCGCGGCTCCGCTCTTTGGAGCAGGCTCCCCATGGTGCTAAGCCTTTTAATGGTACTCGCACACCTCGTCTTTTGCAGGATGTGGCTATAAAAACTCCAGAACACGTGGCTGGAAAACAGGCCTGCGGACGCATTTCAGAGTTAAACGCCCTGCAAGGCGACGCTTAGCGACGGTTGATGTCGGCCCCCAAGGCGCGAAGATGGCCGACATAATCCTCGTATCCGCGATCGATATGGTGGACCCCGGAAACCACCGTCTCCCCATCGGCAGCCAAGCCGGCAAGCACCAATGCGGCTCCTCCGCGCAGGTCAGTCGAGCGGACGGGCGCGCCCTCCAACTTAGGTACGCCGTTGATGAGCGCATGGTGGCCCTCAATGCGAACGTCCGCGCCCATGCGGGAGAGCTCCGAGGCGAACATGAAGCGGTTCTCAAACACGTTCTCGGTTATCACGGAACTCCCCTTGGCAAGTGCGGCCAGCACCATGAACTGGGCCTGAAGGTCCGTGGGGAATCCGGGGTGAGGAAGCGTCTGGATGTCGCATGGCTGCAGGTCGCCGGTGCGCGAGACGGTGATGGTCTGAGGGCCCGTCTCCACTGAGACGCCCATCCTCCTGAGCTTCTCAAGCGCCAAGGTGAGATGTGCTGGGTCAGCCCCAACCGTGGTGAGGGGACCGCCCATCAGAGCGCCCGCCACCAGGTAGGTACCCGCCTCGATGCGGTCGCCGACCGTGCGGTGATCGACCGGATGCAGCTCGTCCACGCCGTCGACCTCAATGGTGGGGGTACCTTGTCCGCTTATCTTGGCACCCATTTCGACCAGCATATTTGCCAAGTCGGCAATCTCTGGCTCGCGAGCTGCGTTGTCGATGGTGGTATGGCCCTCCGCGCGCACCGCCGCCATCATGACGTTCTCGGTAGCTCCCACGCTGGGGAAATCAAAGGTGATCGAAGCGCCATGGAGCTTGCCGTTGACCTGGGCATCGATGTAGCCATGGTCGGTCTCGAAGGACACGCCCATGGCGCCGAGGCCCTTCATGTGAAGGTCGAGCTTTCTCGCACCGATGTTGCATCCGCCCGGCATAGCAACGCGCGCCCTTCCGAAGCGGGCCAGCAGCGGGCCGAGCACGTCGACGGCTGCGCGCATCTGGGCCACGAGTTCATACGGGGCCTCGAACGTGTCGATGCCAGAGGCGTCGATGGTCAGCTCATGGTCGCCCTCATGCACGTCGGCGCCCAGGCTGCGCAGCACCTCGGACATGATGGTCACATCCGCAATGGCGGGGACGTTTGTGATGCGCGTAACCCCGGGGGCCAGAATGGAAGCCGCCATGAGCTTGAGGGCTGAGTTCTTGGCACCGCCGATACGAACCGTGCCTGAAATAGGTTTTCCGCCATGCACGTAGATCGATTGCATCGACGGGTCTACTTCCGTGTCTGAAACGTGCGACACAGCAAACCTCCCTGCAGTAAGCGGCGACAGGCGCCGCGAAAAGGAAACCAAAGTATGGCACCTTGGCCAGCTTCCTGCAAAAGGACCACCGCCCGCACGCGCGTATTGACCGCCGACAGCTAAGGTTCTGCCCCTATAGAGAAGAAAAGCGCCCGCATCTTGGCCGATGCGGGCGCTTGTACATGCACGTAGAGCGCTTATAAAGGTCTAGCCTTGAACGGCGTTGAGCTTAACCTCTTCCCACTTGAGCAGAGCATCGGTAAACGCCCGCTTGGGGTCGTCCTCGGCCATGCCGCCCAGCTGCTGCTCAAGGTCAGCGATGCGGGCCGCGACCTGCTCCTTGTCGATATCCGACACGCGCGCAGCGCGATCGGCGAGAACGGTCACCCGTCCGCTGCCAATCTGCACGTAACCGCCGCTGACCACAAAGAGGTCGGTTGGCTCGGACGCGCCCTCATCAGCCTTGATGCGGATGGCGCCTGGCTTGAGCGTGCTCACCGTTGGGGCATGCCGATCGAGGATGCCCATTTCGCCGCCAGTGCCAGGCACGGCCACAAAATGGACCTGTCCCGCATACACGCTCTTCTCGGGGGTCACGATGTCGCATTGATAGGTGGATTCCGCCATAGTGAGAATCTCCCTTAAGCGTTCATCTTAGCCGCGGCCTCGCGGACCTCTTCGATAGCGCCCTTGTTACGGAACGCCTGCTCGGGGATGTCATCGCACTTGCCGTCGACAATCTCGGCAAACGAGCGGATGGTGTCCTCAAGCTTGACGTACGTGCCCGGAACGCCGGTGAAGACCTCTGCCACGTGGAAGGGCTGACCCAGGAACTGCTGGATCTTACGGGCGCGGCTGACGGTGAGCTTCTGCTCCTCGGAGAGCTCGTCCATACCCAGGATGGCGATGATGTCCTGCAGGTCGGAGTACTCCTGCAGAATCTCCTGCACGGCGGTGGCCACGCGGTAGTGCTCGGGACCCAGAATCTCGGGGTCGAGCGCACGCGAGGTGGAGGCCAGCGGGTCCACGGCCGGGTAGATGCCGAGCTCGGCAATGGAGCGGTTGAGGTTGGTGGTGGCGTCCAGGTGGGTGAAGGCCGTGGCCGGAGCCGGGTCAGTGTAGTCGTCTGCAGGGACGTAGACAGCCTGCACCGAGGTGATGGAACCGGTCTTTGTGGAGGTGATGCGCTCCTGCAGATCGCCCATCTCGGTGGCCAGCGTGGGCTGGTAACCAACGGCGGAAGGCATGCGGCCGAGCAGTGCAGAAACCTCGGATCCCGCCTGGGTGAAGCGGAAGATGTTGTCGATGAAGAGAAGCACGTCCTGACCCTGGTCGCGGAAGTACTCGGCCTCGGTCAGACCGGCCAGGCCGACGCGCAGACGAGCTCCGGGGGGCTCGTTCATCTGCCCGTAGACCAGCACGGTCTTGTTGATGACGCCGGACTCGCTCATCTCCAGGAAGAGGTCGGTGCCCTCACGGGTACGCTCGCCCACGCCCGTGAACACGGACGTGCCGCCGTGCTCCTGGGCGAGGTTGTTGATGAGCTCCATGATGATGACCGTCTTGCCCACGCCAGCGCCGCCAAACAGGCCGGTCTTGCCGCCGCGGATGTACGGCTCCACGAGGTCGATGACCTTGATGCCGGTCTCGAAGATCTCGATGTTGGTGGTGAGCTCCTCAAACTTGGGAGCCGGACGGTGGATTGGGTAGCGCTCCTCGACCTCCGGCATCTCACCGCCATCGACGACCTCGCCCACCACGTTCCAAATGCGGCCCAGGGTGGCCTTACCCACCGGCATCATGATGGGGCTGCCGGTGTCGACGGCCTCGAGGCCGCGCGACAGGCCGTCCGTGGACGACATTGCAACTGCACGCACGAGGTTTCCGGGCAGGTGGGCCTGGACCTCGAAGATCACGTGCATCTTACCGACGGGCGTGTCGGCGTCGACGGTGAGCGCGTTGTAAATCGTGGGGATGTGCCCCTCTTCGAACTCGATGTCGGCGACAGGCCCGACAATGCGGACGATGTGCCCTATGTTCTTGTCCTTCTCTGTCATGTTCTCTCCTGTCGACATCTAGTCCTCCAGGGCAGCCGCGCCGCCAACAATCTCGTTGAGCTCGGTGGTAATGGCGCTCTGACGTACCGTGTTGTAGAGGCGGTTCAGGGTGTCGAGCATCTCTGTTGCGTTATCGGTTGCCGCCATCATGGCCTTTCGGCGCGCGCCCTGCTCGCCCGCTGCCGAGTCGATCAAGGCAGTGAACACCTTGCTCTCCACATAGGCGGGCAGCAGCTGACCGAGCACCTCTTCAGAGGAGGGTTCGAACTCATACTCTCCCTGGGGGCCCTTGTCCTCAGAGCCAGACGGGGCAGCCGGAGCCTCTGCCTCCCCATCCGTCTTCTCGCCAGCCAGGTAGGAAGCGTCGATGGGAAGGATCTCAGTGGTGATGAGCTTCTGCGTCGCAGAGTTGACCGCATGGTTGTAGATGAGCTCTACCTCATCGACGTCGCCCTCGGTGAACTGGGCCATGCAGTAGCTTGCAATCTCCTTGGCCTCCTCGAAGGTTGGGTCGGCCGAGAGGTCCGTGAAGGTCAGCAGCGGCGTGATCTTGCGGTAGCTGAGATAGCCCAGCGCCTTCTTGCCGCAGGCTATAACCCCCACCTGGGCACCCTCTGCCTCCTTGGCAGCCAGGACGTGCTCAAACTCTCGCAGCACGTTGCTGTTGAAGCCGCCGGCCAGGCCGCGGTCTGAGACCACCACGATGACGATCACGTTCTTGACGTCATCGCGGCGGGACAGCAGGGGATGGGCGTTGGAGGAGGTGTTCTTAGCTAGGCTCGCCAACGTCTCATTCATGCAGGTGGCGTATGGTTGCGCCGCCTGAATGCGCTCGAACGAGTGGCGAATCTTGGCCGAGGCCACCATCTCCATGGTACGCGTGATCTGCTTGGTGCTCTGGACCGAGTTGATGCGCTTTTTTATGTCTCGCAAGTTGGGCATGCGGTTCTCCCCTTACGAGTTATCTCCGACGGAGAACTGCTTGCCAAACGCAGTCAAGGCCTCTTTGAGCTGGTCGCTGGTCTCGTCGCTGATCTTGCCTTCAGCCACGATCTTCTGCCCGATCTCCGGACGCACCGTGCGCATGTACTGCAGCATCTCAGAGCGATAGCGCAGCACATCGCTGACCGGAATGGGGTCGAGGAAGCCGTTGTTGCCTGCGAAGATGGCCATGACCTGGTCCTCAACGTGCATGGGCTGGTAGCGCGGCTGCTTGAGCAGCTCGGTCATGCGGGCACCGCGGTTGAGCTCGTCGAGCGTGGCCTTGTCAAGGTCGCTACCAAACTGCGAGAACGCCTGCAGTTCGCGGTAGGAGGCGAGGTCGAGGCGCAGTGTGCCGGCGACCTGCTTCATGGCCTTGATCTGTGCCGAACCGCCGACGCGGGAAACCGAGATGCCGACGTCGACTGCGGGGCGCTGGCCCTGGAAGAAGAGGTCGGTCTGCAGGAAGATCTGCCCGTCGGTGATGGAGATGACGTTGGTGGGAATGTAGGCGGCCACGTCGCCGGCCTGCGTCTCGATGATGGGCAGGGCGGTAAGCGATCCGGCGCCGTTCTTGTCGGACAGTTTGACCGCACGCTCCAGGAGACGCGAATGCAGGTAGAAGATGTCGCCGGGGTATGCCTCGCGTCCTGGCGGGCGACGCAGGGTCAGCGACATCTGACGATAGGCCACAGCCTGCTTGGACAGGTCGTCGTAGACGCAAAGGACGTGACGGCCGGGGTTGTTCTCGTTTGCCGGCTTGCCGTCGGCGCCGTTGTACATGAAGTACTCGCCCATAGCCGCACCGGCCATGGGGGCGATGTACTGCAGCGGTGCCGAGTCGGAAGCGGTGGCGGAGACCACGATCGTGTAGTCCATGGCGCCATAGCGCTCCAGAGTCTCCACGACGGAAGCGACCGTCGAGGCCTTCTGGCCGATGGCGACGTAGACGCAGATGAGGTCCTTGCCCTTCTGGTTGATGATCGTGTCGACCGCGATGGCCGTCTTACCAGTCTGGCGGTCGCCAATGATGAGCTCGCGCTGGCCGCGGCCGATGGGGATCATCGCATCGATGGCGAGCAGACCAGTCTGGACCGGCTCATTCACCGGCTGGCGCTCGATGACGCCCGGGGCCTTGAACTCGACCGGACGGGTAGCCGTGGTGTGGATGGGGCCCTTACCGTCGAGGGGCATGCCCAGCGGGTTCACGACGCGGCCGATAAGCTCGTCGCCGCAGGGAACCTCAACCACGCGACCGGTGGTATGGGCCTTGTCGTTCTCCTTGATGGCGGTGACGTCACCCAGAAGAACCGCACCGACCTCGTCTTCCTCGAGGTTTTGGGCCAGGCCGTACACGGTCTTGCCGTCTGAGGACGTGAACTCAAGGAGTTCGCCCTCCATGGCATCCCTCAGGCCGTCAATACGGACGATTCCGTCACCAGTCTGGATGACTGTTCCAACCTCGCGGGATTCAACGCTCGTCTCAAGCGAGTCAAGCTGCTTGCGCAGCACCTCGTCGATGGAGCTTGCGGAAATCTCCGCCATGTCACTCATCACCTCCGATACGTTCCGTGGAGAGCGCCACCCGAGCATGCTCGAGCTGTGTTGCCATGCTCGCGTCGAGGCGCTTGCCGTGGGCGCTCATGATGATGCCGCCGAGGATGCTCTTATCGACATGCTCGCGAAGGAGAATGTCGGACCCAAGGTCCCGGGACAGCTTGTTCTTAATTACCTCGCGAAGATGGTCGTCAAGGCTGACCGCTGAGGTGACGTCCACCACAACGGCGCCCAACTCCTTCTCCGCCAGCTGGGAGTATGCGCGGTTAACGCGTGCGAGCAGGTCGATCTCGTTACGCTCGACCATTACGGAGAGCACGGACACCAGCGATGGCGAGAAGTCCTTGAAGAGCTCCTTCACCACACCGGCGCGAGCCTCGCTGGAAAGCGAGGGATCTGCCAGCGAATCGCGCAGGCGCATGCTTCCGCGTACGGTGTCGAGGACGTCTGCCAGCTGAGCGCCGACCTCGAACACCGCATTCTCGGATTTTGCACCCGAGAGAAGGACCTCAGCATAGGTCGCGACCTCTGCACGTGTCAGGTTGCGATCAGTTGGCATTGAGGCTCCCCGCCTCCTCGACATACCGCTCGATGATGCGGCGGTGCTCATCATCGCTCAGGTTCTCGCCGATGAGCTTGCCAGCCACTGCCACCGAGAGATCGGCCACAGAGCCCTGGAGCTCGGCCACCGCCTGCTTGCGCTCGAACTCGATGGCTGCGCGAGCCTTGGCGATCATCTCGTCAGCCTCGGTCTGAGCCTTTGCCTCGATCTCGGCCTTGACTGCCTCGCCGGCTTTCTTGGCGTCTGCCACGATGGTGGCAGCCTCCTTCTTGGCCTCAGCGAGCTCAGCCTTGTACTGCTCGAGCACGCGTTCGCTTTCCTCACGGGCCTGCTCAGACTTCTCTATGGACTCGCGGATGGTGTCCTCGCGCCGCTGGAGAAGCCGGTCGAACGCGGGCCAACCCCACTTGCCCAGGATGATGAGCAGGATGATGAAGGCCACCAGCATGGGGATGAACTCGTCCATCTGGGGCGCGATGGCGGCGATGCCACCGGTTTCAGTGGCGGCAAAAGCGAACGAAGGGACGGCGAAGGCCACCGCCGCGGCCGAAGCTGCGACAGCACTCATGCGAGCGAGGATTGTTGCTCCTGCTTTCACGTTCTTGGCCTCCTTAACGGTTGATCTACTAGTGACGAATGCAACCGTCTTAGAAGATGAAGGTCAAGACGAAGCCGATCAGTGCCAGGGCCTCGGCCAGAGCTGCACCGATGATGAAGTCGGTGAACAGACGGCCGGCCAGCTCAGGCTGACGGGCGGTACCAACGCAGCAGCCATAGCAGGCAAGACCGATGCCGATGCCGGGGCCGCAGGTGCCGAGGCCGTAGCCGACGACCTTCAGAGCTGCAAGCGTGATGATGGATTCCACTTCAAACCCTCCTTTTTCCTGATGCCGGAGCCGACCTCCGGCACCCGTGTGACCGTATAAACCTGAAAGCCCGAACTGGTCCGGACGTCCTGGTCTAATACCTTCTTAGTGCTCGCTCGTGGCGAGGCCCACATAGCTTGCGGACAGCACTGCGAACACGTACGCCTGCAGGAAGGCGACCAGCGTCTCCAAGGCGTACATGACGATGAGCAGGGCCATCCAAGCGATGGCAGGCAGGCCGAGAATCAGGTTCATCTGCTGGATGGCGCCCGCCACGAAGACGTAGGTCATGAGCGAGAAGATGCCAAGGACCATGTGGCCGGCGAACATGTTGCCGTAGAGTCGGACGGCGAGCGTGAGCCAGCGCAAGACCAGCGAGATGAGCTCGAAGAACCAGATGATGGGCACCATCACGACCGGCAGGCCGGCGGGAGCGATGGACTTGATGTAGCCCCATCCGCCACGGGCCTTGATGCCCTGGTAGTTGAAATAGAAGAACGAGACCGTGGACAAGGCCCAGGTAACGGAGAGGGACCCGGTCGGCGTCTTGCACCCGGGGATGAGGCCCACGAAGTTGGAGACCAGGATGAAGAAGAAGAAGGTGGCAATCAGGGTCATGTGGCGCTGATACCCCTTGCCAATGGCGCTGGTGCCCATGTCGCCGCAGATGTTGTGGTACAGGAACTCGATGGTGTGGGCAAACTTGTTGGTGGGAATGAGGCTGTCCTTCCTGGCCCCCACCAGCACGACGACGACGGTGAGCGTGGCCGTGATGAGCATCCAGAGGATGTACTGGGTCAGGCCCGTTCCCCCAAACGAGATGACGAACTGCGAATCAAACGAATGGCGCAGCTCGTCGAGCAGATTCATGCCGTTCTCACCCGGCGTTGTGAGCATCTCAAGCGGGCTCATGCAACCTTCCCCTCCATATGCTACCGCGTGTATTGCCTACGGACTCTGATTGCGCAGACGAGGGCGACCACGACAAACGCGCCCACCGTTGCGGCCAAAAACAAAACCGTCTGATCGGGGAAGAAATGATGTACGGCCAAAATGCCCGCAATCATAATCACGAAAGAGATGGCAACGCTGCCAAGCGCGATGGGGGCCAGCGAATGCCCCGCCAGCGCAGGTGTCACTTTGCGCATCGCGATGAGCAGAGGTATGAAGCCCACTACTCCGCACGCGATACCGCAGATGACAAGCAGAACCTGCAACCCCACGACCCCTCCATGACTGGCATGCGACTTCCCCCGGCACGCCGCCCCTCGGGTAGCCCCGAGAAGCATCTATCGGAACTGGAACTGGACATACGATATAACGTATTAAATTAATAAGAACCCCTTGAGCACCAAGAGGTTCTTATCAAATGCCACTAAAACTTATTATGACGATTAGTTGACAATCCCGGCTATTAGTCTCCCCCAACGTACCGTCAGAGCCGACGAGTAACCCGTGTACTCATACGTTATAACGTACCGAAGGTGCGGTCCCCGGCATCGCCCAGGCCCGGAACGATGTACGCATGGTCGTTGAGGTGGTCATCGATAGCGCACGTGACGATATTCACGTCCTTATCGTGCTCGAGCACGGCGTTGATGCCCGCCTCGACCGAGACGATGCACATGAACGTAAGCCGGGTGACGCCCGCCTGACGGAGGAAGTCGATGGCCGCGCAGGCCGATCCCCCCGTAGCCAGCATCGGGTCGATCATCAGCACCTCGCAGTCGGCGATGTCATGCGGGAGCTTCTCGTAGTAGGTCTCAGGCTGATGGGTCTCCTCGTTGCGCTGGAGGCCGATGAACCCCACGCTGGCGGTGGGTATGATGCGCTGGGCACCCTCGAGCATGCCGATACCGGCCCGCAGGATCGGCACGAGCGAGACGCGGCGTGCCAGCTTGTGGCAGGTGGTCTCGCACAGGGGCGTGGTGACCTTGGCCTCAACCAGATCAAAAGCGCGCGTAGCCTCGTACGTCTCAAGCATGGTGAGCTCGCTCACGAGCTCGCGGAACTGCTTGGTGTCCGAGTTGACGCTGCGCAGATGAGAGAGCTTGTGCTGGACGAGCGGATGGTCGACGAGGGTCACTCGCGGCCCGAAGTCAGGCAAAGACATGGGGTTCCTCCTCCTCGATGACGCGCGCTTAGGCGAGGTCGGGATAGATGGGATGGGCGGCGAGCAGCTTGTCCACCTGAGCACGGATGTCGGTGAGGGCCGCATCGTCGTCGTGCTTGAAGATGGCTCGGGCCAGAAGCTCGCCGACCAGGGCGGCCTCGTCGCTGCTGAATCCGCGGGTGGTCATGGCCGCGGTGCCCACACGGATGCCGCTTGCCACCGAGGGGGGCAGGGTCTCGTTGGGAATGGTGTTCTTGTTGACCGTCATGCCCGCGCGCTCGAGGATGCCCTCGGCGTCGGCGCCGGTGACGCCCGCCGGCGTGAGGTCGACAAGCGCCAGGTGGTTGTCGGTGCCGCCGGAGACCAGGCGCAGGCCGCCGTCGATCATGGCTTGGGCCATGGCTTGCATGTTGACCACGATCTGGTGTTGGTAAGCCTTGAACTCCGGGGTGAGGGCCTCGCCAAACGCCACCGCCTTACCCGCGATCACGTGCATGAGCGGGCCGCCCTGGGTGCCGGGGAAGACCGAGGAGTCAATCTTCTTAGCCAGCTTCTCATCATTGGTGAGGATGATGCCGCCGCGTGGTCCGCGCAGCGTCTTATGGGTGGTCGAGGTGGTGATGTCCGCGTAGGGCACCGGGCTGGGGTGCTCGCCGGCAGCTACCAGACCGGCGATATGGGCCATGTCGACCATGAGGTAGGCGCCCACCTCGTGGGCGATGTCGGCAAAGCGCTTGAAATCGATGATGCGCGGATACGCCGAGGCACCTGCCACGATGACCTGCGGGCGGACCTCCTTGGCTTGCTTCTCGATGGCGTCCATGTCCAGACGCTCGGTCTTGGGATCGAGGCCATAAGCAGCCACCTTGTAGAGCTTGCCCGAGAAGTTGGCCTTGGAGCCGTGGGTGAGGTGCCCGCCCATGGCCAGGCTCTGGCCCAGGATGGTGTCGCCCGGCTTGATGATGGCGGCATAGGCAGCGGCGTTGGCCTGAGCCCCGGAGTGCGGCTGGACGTTTGCGAACTTGGCGCCGAAGATCTTCTTGAGGCGGTCGCGGGCCACGTTCTCGACGATGTCGACCTTCTCGCAGCCGCCGTAGTAGCGGTGCCCGGGGTAGCCCTCGGCGTACTTGTTGGTGAGGACGGAGCCCATGGCCTCCATCACCGCAGAGGAGACGATGTTCTCGGACGCGATGAGTTCGATGGTCCCGCGCTGACGGGCCAGCTCCTGCTCGAGCGCGTCGTAGATGACCGGGTCGGTGGCTTTGAGATGGCTGTAGTCCATGGGTGGTGCTCCTCTGCTTGGAAGTGGATTGGATGCGGACGCATGTGCGGCCGGGCGACGGGGCGATGCCCTTACCGGTTGAAGGGCGACGCCTCCTCGGAGATGTCGATGGAGCGAGGCGGCCGTCCAGGCAGCACCGTCTCCTCGGTGGTGGTGGGCCGGGCCGGATCGTGGTCGAGCCTCATGATCTTGGCCACCCGAAGCGCGTGACGCCCGCCCTCGAACTTGGTGTTCAGGAAGGCCTGGACGATCTGCTCGTTGACCTCAGGCTCTACGAAACGCCCTGAAAGGCAGATGACGTTGAGGTCGTTGTGCTGACGGCAGAGCTCGGCAAAGGGAACCGAGGTGATGGTGGCCGCCCTGATGCCGGTGACCTTGTCGGCGGCCAGGGCCATGCCGATGCCGGTGCCGCAGACGAGCACGCCGCGATCGGCCTCGCCGCTCTGCACCGCCAACGCCACCGCCTCGGCGAAATCCGGGTAATCGCAGCGCTCATCGCTCATGGTGCCCTTGTCGATGACCTCATGGCCCTGATTTGCCAGGTACTTCTTTAGCGACTCCTTCTGGGCGAAGCCGGCGTGATCGCTGCCGATGGCCACCTTCATGGGTACCGCCTTTCATACGCTACGGACATGACGAGCCGAGGGCTTCTCAAACTCGCTACGAAGTGTGATTGTAACGCGCCCGGGCGAGGGCTTGGGATGCTATCTGATAAGCGTTCGGGACACCGCGTCGTGCCATCCGGCAATGCGCTCTTGGCGGCGCTTCTCGTCAGGATTGGGCTCGAAGCGCCGGTCGACCTTCCAGTTGGCCTCCACCTCAGTCAGGCTTTCCCAGTAGCCCACCGCCAAGCCTGCCAGGTAGGCGGCGCCCAGGGCCGTGGTCTCCACCAGCTTGGGGCGCACCACCGGGCAGCCGAGCAGGTCGGCTTGGAACTGCAGGAGAAAGTCGTTGGCTGAGGCCCCGCCGTCAACCTTGAGCGTCGGCAACGCGAGGCCGGCATCCTTCTGCATGGTGGTGATCACGTCATAGGCCTGGTAGGCGAGGCTCTCGAGGGTAGCGCGCACCAGATGGGCGCGGGTGGTGCCGCGGGTCAGGCCGTAGATGGCGCCGCGGGCGTACGGGTCCCAATAGGGCGCGCCCAAACCGGTGAAGGCGGGCACCACGTACACGCCCTCCGTGCTGTCGACGCTTCTGGCGAGCTCCTCGGACTGGGCCGCGCTGTCGATGATGCCCAGCTGGTCGCGCAACCACTGGATGGCCGCACCCGAGACGAAGACGCTGCCCTCGAGCGCATAGCGCACCTCATCGGGCAGCCCCACCGCGATGGTGGTGAGCAAGCCGGACTCGGAGCGCACCGGCGTGGTGCCGGTGTTCATGAGCAGGAAGCCTCCGGTGCCGTACGTGTTCTTGACGCTTCCGGGGGTGAAGCAGCATTGGCCGAAGAGGGCCGCCTGCTGGTCGCCGGCGATTCCGGCGATGGGGATGTGACCGGCGATGGCCGGGTGATCGGTCACGCCCACCACCCCGGTGGAGCAGACCACCTGGGGGAGCATCTGCGGCGGGATGCCAAAGAGCTCAAGCAGCTCCTCGTCCCAGCTCAAGGTGTGGATGTTATAGAGCATGGTGCGGGAGGCGTTGGTCATGTCCGTGACGTGCGCCGCGCCGCCCGTCAGATTCCAGACGAGCCAGCAGTCTACGGTGCCGGCCAGCAGGTCTCCCCGCTCGGCAGCCTCGCGCGCGCCCGCCACGTTCTCCAGGATCCAACGGATCTTAGAGGCCGAGAAATATGCATCAGGGATGAGCCCCGTCTTTGAGGTGATCATCTCGGAGCAGCCCTGCCGCACCAGCTCGTCGATGTAGTCGGCCGTGCGCCGGCACTGCCAGACGATGGCGTTGGAGACCGGCTCGCCGGTGCGCCGATCCCAGACGACCACGGTCTCGCGCTGGTTGGTGATGCCGATGGCGGCGATTTGCCGAGGCGCGATGCCCGCCTCGACCACCGCCGAGGTAAAGCTCCCCAGCTGGCTCGACAAGATGTCCTTGGGGTCGTGCTCGACCCAGCCCGGGTGGGGGAACAGCTGCGGGAACTCGTTTTGGGCGACGGACACGATGCGTCCGGCGCGGTCGAAGATGATGGTCCTGGAGGAGGTGGTCCCCTGATCGAGGGCAGCTACATAGGTTTCCTCAGCAGTGCTCATGAACGCGCCTCCCGGTGCTGGTCAAACCACTCGAGAATGGTGACAAAGGTCTCATCGCGATTGTCCTCGTTCAAAATCTCATGTCGGCAGCCGTCGATCAGCCTGACGCCCACATCCGAGACTCCGGCCTGCCGGTAGAGCCGGGCCGCCGCCTTGACCCCCTCCCCCGACGCTCCAACCGGGTCGTCTGACCCGGCGATGAAGAGCAGGGGCAGGTCGCGGGGCACATGGCGCGCACCTCTTGCGGACGCCGCCTCCCGGGTGAGGGTGGTGAGGGCGGCATACCCGCCCAGGGTGAAGGAGTAGGTGTTGCGAGGGTCATCGAGGTAGGCGTCCACGTTCTCCTCGTTGACCGAGAGCCAATCGCAGCTGGTCCGCACCGGCTCAAAGGCCTTGTTGTACGAGCCGAGCGTGAGGTTGTTGAAAAATGGGGAGTGCGCCCGCTCGCCCTTGAAGGTGGCCAGCAGGCGTGCCAGAAAGTTGCCGAAACGCGAGAGGGCGACGGGCTGGTTGCCCGTGCCGGAGAGCACCACCCCGGTAAGCGGAAGCGGGTACCCGTCGGGAGAGGTGCCCAGGTCGTCAAAGCGGCTGAGCAGCGCCCGCACCACAAAGGTGCCCATGGAGTGGCAGAAGATGAAGCGCGGCGCGCCCGAGAAGCGGGCGGAGACCGCCCGGCACACCGCGAGTGTGTCGTTTACCAGCAGATCAGCCCCGCCTTTGAGAGGCAGGTGCCCCCACAGCCGAGGGCTTTGCGCGGTGTCGCCGTGTCCGGGCAGGTCGCACCCGTAGACGGCGTACCCGTGGCGCGCTAGAAAGCGGGCAAACGCATCGTAGCGATCGACGAACTCCACCATGCCATGCACCAACTGCACAGTCCCTACCGGCTCCTTCGTGCCGGCGAGCACCTCGGTGGGTGCCCAGATGAAGCCCCTCTGGATATTGGAGCCATCTGTGGAGGGAACCTCCAGCAGCTCCTTGCCCACGGCGATGCCGCTCTCGCCTGGCGAGGCGAGCCGCGGTGCCACTCCACACGCCTCTTCAATCATCTGGGGCGTGATGGGGCCCTCGCGCAGGATGACCGGCTCCGGTCCGGTGGCATCGACCACCGTGGAGGCGACCCCCTGCGGCGAGCGGCCCCGCTCCACCACGCAGGCCACCTGCCGGCGCACGCTGCGGGCGATGTGCCAGGGGGCGCGCGGCGCGATGCGGCCTTGGATGTTGGCGGAAGAGGTGGCCAGCGGCGCGTCGACCTCAGCCAACAGCTGCTGGGCGGTCTCATCGGCCGGTACCCGCAGGGCCACCGTGCGGTTGCGGCTGCACCAGCGGGAGCTCACGGCAGCTGACGTGGGCACTACCAGGGTGAGTGGTCCGGGCCAGTAGCGCCCGGCAAGGGCGCGCGCCCATTCGGGGACCCGCAGGCCGTACCGATCGAGCGCCGAGGCATCGGGCACCAGCCAGGCGATGGGCTTTTCGGCATCGCGGCGCTTGATCTTGTAGAGCTCCTCGGGAGAGGTGTCCTTGGAGACCATGACGCCCAGGCCGTAAACCGTCTCGGTGGGAAAGATGACCGGACGTCCCGCTTTGAGCGCCAGAGCCGCCCGAGTCACATCCTCCTGGGGCAGCTGCCCCTGAACGTTGGCTTGCTCCATAAGGCTGGTCTCCCTTCTGCGACTGCTCACGCGCATCCAAACGGCAACGGCCGTCCGCAGCAGACGCGCTCATCCTGAAAATAGTAGCCGTATGAGGGCGCGGGGGCTAGCTGGCAACCGAGGCGAGCAGCACCCGGTCCCTGCCTGCAAGGTCCTGCTTAATCTGCACGTCGACCAGGCCTGCCTGGCTTGCCAGCTGGGCGGCGGCGGCGAGCGTGGTCTCATGCAGCTCGCAGGCGAGAAGGCCGCCTGGTGCAAGCCATGTGGGAGCGCAGGCCAGCAGGCGACGAAACACGTCGAGGCCGTCTGCTCCCCCGTCGAGGGCGAGCTCGGGCTCATAGCCGCTCACCTCACGGGGCAGCGTGGGCAGCTCCGCGGTGGGAATGTAGGGCGGATTGCTGATGAGCAGGTCAAAGCCGGTGCGGTCCTGCTCGGCAAGGCCGGCGTCCAGGTCGCAGCAGACAAAGGCGATGCGGTCGGCGAGGCTCAGAGCCTCGGCGTTGCGGGTCGCCAGAGAGATGGCATCCGGCGAGATGTCGGTGGCCACCACCTGGGCTTGCGGCACCTCAGAGGCGATGGAGCAGGCGATGCAGCCGGTTCCGGTCCCCACCTCGAGCACCCGGGCGCAGCCTCGGGTCGCCACCGCCTGCTTGACCTGCGGCAGAGCATATTCGACCAGCCACTCGGTCTCCGGGCGCGGGATGAGGGCGCCCGGCTCGCAGCGGACCACGATGTGCCTGAAGCCCATCTCGCCGGTCACGTACTGCAGCGGCTCGCCTTTGGCGCGCCGGGCCACGCCCTCGTGCAGCGTCGCCAGCTCGTGCTTGTCGAGCGGGCGGTCAAAGTAGGCGTAGACCTCCAGGCGAGAAAGGCCTGTAGCCGCGGAGAGCAGCCATTCAGCGGAGAGCCGGGGGTTCTCGTCCCCTTTGCGCTCCAGGTAGGCGCGAGTCCAATCGAGCGCCTCCTGAACCGTCCAGGTGCGCCTGGGTGCGCTCTGGGCCACTAGACGGCCTCTTCTAGGCGCTCAGCGCGGTCGGCGGCAGCCAGGGCGGTGACGAGTTCCTCCAGGCCGGCGCCCAGCAGCACACCGTTATAGGTGCCGTTATAGCCGATGCGGTGGTCGGTCACGCGGTCCTGCGGCTGATTGTAGGTGCGGACCTTCTCGGAACGGTCGCCATGGCCGATCTGGCTGCGCCGGGCATCGGCCTCGGCGGCTTGCTGCTCGGAGAGCATCTTGTCGTAGAGGCGGGCGCGCAGGACCTGCATGGCCGCCTCGCGGTTCTGAATCTGGCTCTTCTGGTCCTGGGACTGAACCACCAGACCGGTGGGGAGGTGCGTGATGCGGACCGCGGAGTCGGTGGTATTGACGCACTGGCCGCCAGGACCGCCGGCGCGGTAGACGTCGACCCTGATGTCCTCGGGCTTGATGTCGACCTCGACCTCATCGGCCTCGGGCAGCACGGCCACGGTGGCGGTGGAGGTGTGGATGCGGCCCTGGCTCTCGGTCTTGGGCACCCGCTGCACGCGGTGGACGCCGCTCTCAAACTTCATGATGGAGTAGACCTTGTCGCCCGTGACCTTGAAGCTTATCTCCTTGAAGCCGCCGGCCTCGGAGGGAGACGAGTCGATGATCTCGATCTTCCATTTGTGGGCCTCGCAGAAGCGCTCGTACATGCGGAAGAGGTCGCCGGCAAAGATGGCCGCCTCGTCGCCGCCCACTCCAGCGCGGATCTCGACGATGATGTTCTTCTCGTCCAGAGGGTCGCCGGGAAGCAGCATGACCTTGATTTCCTCAGCCAAGTCGGGGATGGCGGCCTCGTACTCGTTGATCTCTTCCTGGGCCAGCTCGCGCATCTCGGGGTCGCGCTCCTCGCGGAGCACCTCCTTGGCGCTCTCGATCTGGTTGAGGTCAGAGACGTACTCACGGGCCTTTGCCACCAGGTCGCGCTGGTCGGCAAACTCCTTGGCGAGGCGGGTATACTCCTTCTGGTCGGCCAGCACGGCCGGGTCTACCAGGCGCTTCTCAAGGTCCTCATAGGACCTGATCAGCTCCTCGAGCTTGGGGCGCAGTTCATCTGCCATGGGATGTTCCTCCATCTTGCAAAAGGCAGCCCCGCGGGGCGAGCCTGTGAATGCTATCAAATAAGTGCCGTTTAGGCGGTCTTCCATGGTAGCACCTGGAGCGCTGCCAACGCAGACGGCGGCACCGCAGGCAGGACGTACGGCGTCGGGTGGAGGTAACGGTTTGTTCTCGGGCTTCGCTCGTAATCGCTCATCGAGAGCGTCGCCGTGTGTCAACGGGGACGGGTGTGCCACCGGGTGTGTCACCGGGGACGGTTCTCTTTGACACATCCACCTCAGGCGCTGAACGACCCGTCCTCCTCGTGGTAGGTGAGCGCCGTGGCGAGGTAGCCCTTCCTGGTCATCCACTCGAGGACCGGGGTCACCAGGTCAGCCGGCGGCCGTACGCACGTGGGATAGGTGGAGATGGGATAGCTGCTCGCAACGGCATCCGATAGGTTGGCGTTGGCGATAAGGACGCTGCGGTAGGCGTCAGGGTCCGCGTTGATGGCCGACGCCGCCTGATCCCACACCCCCTTGAGGACCTCGAGCGCGGCCGCGCCCTGGGAGCTCTGGGCAAAGCCGGGACCGGCGACCATCACGCTGGCAGAGATGTTCTCGCCCGTGGTGTCATCTGCCAGGGTGCGGCAGCCGTTGGCCTCGCCGAGGGCGAGCATCGACCCGGGCAAAGCGGCAGCCGCCACCTGGCCGGACTCCATCATCTGGTAGCGGACCGGCAGCTTTTTGATCTCCTCGCCCACGATCTGGTCGTCAGGAACGCCCGCCCGCTGCATGAGGACGTCAAAGACGTACTCAGGGACGGTGTCGCTGCCCATGCCCACCGGGACCCCGGCCAGATCGGCAAGGCTGGTAAACGTGGAGTTGGGACCCACCTGGACTCCAAAACGGCCCTGACTAGCATCCGTGCCCAGCGTGATCCACTCCAGCGTGATATGGGTGCCCGCCGCCCAAAGGCTGGCCGAGACCATGGGGTCGGTCATGGCCAGCTGAACGTCTCCCGAGGTCACCGCCACCGAGAGCTCCTGCGCGCTCTGAAAGAACTCCACTGTGGCGTCGATGCCCGCTTGGGCAAAGAGTCCCTGGTCAGCAGCCGCATAGAAAGGGAGGGTATCCTCGGTGGGCATGGTGCCGATAACCACGGAAGGCAGCTTGGAGGCCTCCGACCGAGCGCTCGCCGCCCGCTGCTGGCCCCCGTCAGAGCACCCTGCCAGGCCGAGAAGCGACGCGCCCGCCAGCCCGATGCCGGCTATCAGTCCACCCGTGAAGGTGCGCCTACTCACAACCCCGCCATTCTGTCTGCTCACCATGCACTCCCTCGACCGCGATTCAGATTCCTTTGACCGGCAGACCTTACCACCAGCACCGCAAGAGAGAGTGCGTTTCACTTACAAACGGTCTCATATGATGACATACGGCACTTATATTAACCGTTTGTCACATATTTATACCGTTTGTCTCGTTTTCTCCGTTCGCCCTCCCCCTTGAATCGATACCTGCCATCCAAAGGCGAGGACAAGCGGGGGCAAGCGGGTATACTTCCCAAGGATTAGCGAGGGCGATCGAGGAGGAACCGCATGGGGACAACCGCACGGGCCTGGTTTGACGCACTGAGGCTGCGCACTCTTCCTCTCTCCCTCTCCGGCGTGGTCATCGCTTCCGGACTGGCCGGGTTCTACCACGTTTTTAACCCGCTGACCTGCACGTTAATGCTGGTCATGGCCGCTCTGTTGCAGATTCTCTCCAACTTTGCCGACGAGTACGGCGACCTGGCCCACGGCGCAGACAACGAGGACCGCATCGGTCCCAAGCGCGGACTTCAACGCGGCGACATCACCGCGCCTCAGATGAAAGGCGCCATCATCGTCTGCGCTGCGACGGCGGTGGCGTTTGCGGTGGCGCTGCTGGCGACCTCGTTTTCATCCGATCAGTGGGCGTGGGTCGTAGGCTACCTGGTGCTGATGGCAGCCTGCGTGGCAGCGGCGGTGCTCTACACGATGGGAAAGCGCCCCTATGGCTACTACGGCCTGGGCGACCTCTCCTGTTTCCTCTTCTTTGGCCTGGTGCCGGTCGTGGGCGGGTTCATCCTCTTTGCCGCCCGGGCAGGCGCGCCTGCGTTCGTCCCCGCCACGGTTGCGCCCGGCTTCGCCATCGGCGCCCTTTCGGCGGGCACCTTGAACCTCAACAACATGCGCGACATCGAGACCGACAAGGCCGCCGGCAAGCTCACCCTGGCGGTCAAGCTGGGCCCGCAGCGGGCCCTCGGCTACCACGTCGTCCTGCTCGTCGTTGGGCTGTGCGGATTCTTGGCGTTTAGCATCCTGACCGGTGAAAGCTCCGTCACCGGCTACCTCTACCTGGTCGTCTATCTGCTGTTTGCGCGGCTTATGCAGCAAATCATCAGCGTGGGCGAACCCACTGGTTACGACCGCTGCATGAAGCCCTGGTCGATGGCGGCCGCCCTGCTCTCACTGGCGTTCGCCTTCTGCGTGGCGCTGGGGTAGGCCTCTTATCGGATGTCCCTGCCAGCGTCACTGTGTCACCGGTGACACATTCAGCCAAACTGGCCGGCCACGTACTCGGCAGTCTTGGGGTCCTTGGGATGCCTGAAGAGCTCGTCGGTGGGCGCATATTCGACCAGATCGCCCAGCAGGAAGAAGGCGGCCCTGTCGGAGACGCGCACCGCCTGCTGCATGTTGTGGGTGACCATGATTACGGTGTAGGTCTCGACCAGCTGGCCCACCAGCTCCTCGATCTGGCCGGTGGAGATGGGGTCGAGGGCGCTCGTCGACTCGTCCATGAGCAGGGCGTCCGGCTTGACCGCCAAGGCGCGGGCGATGCACAGTCGCTGCTGCTGACCGCCGGAAAGGCCCAGGGCGCTCTTCTTGAGACGGTCCTTGACCTCGTCCCACAGGGCGGCGCCGCGCAGCGACTCCTCGACGATCCGGTCGAGCTCGGCGCGCTTCTTCACGCCATGGATGCGCGGGCCGTAGGCGATGTTGTCATACACGCTCATGGGGAACGGGTTGGCCTTTTGGAAGACCATGCCCACCCGCTTGCGCAGCTCGGTCACGTCGGTGCCGGGGGCGTAGATGTCCTGGCCAAAGAACTCCACGCTACCCTCTATGCGGACGCCCTCAACCAGGTCTTGCATGCGGTTCAGAACCTTGAGGAAGGTGGACTTTCCACATCCGGAAGGACCGATGAGAGCGGTCACCTGATTGGCCGGAATGTCGATGTTGATGTCATGCAACGCATGGTGGGCCCCGTACCAGAGGTTGAGGTCCTTGATCTCAAAGACGTTCTTGTCGCGTTTCTCGTTTGCAGCATCAGCCACGTTACTTCTCCTCCCC
>OMWF01000017.1 GCA_900314665.1 uncultured Actinomycetes bacterium | reverse complement strand
GCAAGCTCATCGACAAGCTCGCAGATGTGGACCCAGCCCAGGTGGCGCAGGCAGTGGAGCAGGTTCGGGCGATGCAGGCGCGACGGGAAGATGGCGCGGGCTGGGGCACGAGCCCAAGACCATAAGTTCAAGCAGCCTCGCGCCGCACTTTCACCCTGCGAAGCCTGGACTCATGTCGCAAATATCGAGATGCGTCACGATTTCTGTGTGCGATGAGTTGTGGGCCACACCCGTACTGACAGTTCAGAAGACGTTTTCACGGGTCAGTCCAATCCCGCGCCTGCATGGACCGGCAGCGTCCTGCTCACATCCCACCGTCACGCTGCGCTTGCCGTCTACCATCGCACGTGCTCCAAAGAGACATCCCTATGCGACAATGGCCCGGAGATTGAGAAGGGGTACCTAACGTTATGGGACGCTCGCTGGGACAGCTCGAAATCGATGAGACCGCCATCGTCAGCTCGGTGGGAGGAGAGGGCGCGCTGCGCCAGCACTTCCTGGACATGGGCATCACCCCCGGCGCAGTGGTCACCCTGGTCAAGTACGCCCCCATGGGCGACCCCGTTGAATACCAGGTCCGCGGCTATGAGCTGACCCTCCGCAAGGCAGAAGCCGAGCAGATCGGCATCGAGTCCTATGACCCCGCCCGGGCCGACTCGCCCGCAAGCACGGCTCTTCTCGAAGACGTGGACCACCCGGGCCTGGGTGAGGGCGGGCGCTTCCATGACTCCGCCACCGAGCACCCGCTACCCGAGGGCACCGTGCTCTCGTTTGCCCTGGCCGGCAACCAGAACTGCGGCAAGACCACCCTCTTCAACCAGTTGACCGGCTCAAACCAGCACGTCGGCAATTTTCCCGGGGTGACCGTCGACCGCAAGAGCGGCCCCATCAAGGGCCACCCCGACACCGACGTAACCGACCTTCCAGGCATCTATTCGATGTCGCCGTACTCAAGCGAGGAGGTCGTCTCGCGCCAGTTCATCCTGGACGAGAAGCCCACCGGCATCATCAACATAGTCGACGCCACCAACATCGAGCGCAACCTCTACCTCACCATGCAGCTCATGGAGCTCGACGTGCCCATGGTCCTGGCCCTCAACATGATGGATGAGATGCAGGGCAACGGCGGCTCCATTCGCATCAACAAAATGGAGCAGCTGCTGGGCATCCCCATCATCCCCATCTCGGCCCTGCGCAACGAGGGTGTCGACGAACTTGTGACCCACGCTTTGCACGTAGCCCGCTACCAAGAGCGCCCCAAGCGGCTGGACTTCTGCGGCCCGCACGACCACAACGGCGCCGTCCACCGCTGCCTGCATGCCATCATGCACCTCGTCGAGGACCATGCCGAGCGCGCCGGACTGCCGCTGCGCTTTGCGGCCACCAAGCTCATCGAGGGCGACGCCCGCATCGAGGAGGCCCTCAATCTCGACCAGAACGAGCGCGAGATGGTCGAGCACATCATTCGGCAGATGGAGCAGGAGCGCGGCCTGGACCGCGCTGCCGCCATTGCCGACATGCGGTTCTCGTTCATCACCCGGCTGGTGGAAGCCACCGTGGTCAAGCCCCACGCCAGCAAGGAGAAGCTGCGCAGCAGCGCCATCGACAAGGTGCTGACCGGCAAGTGGACCGCCATCCCGGCCTTTGTCGCCATCATGATCGTTATCTTCCTGCTGACCTTCAACGTCATCGGCCCCTTCTTCCAGGACCTGATACAGATGGGGATCGACGCGCTCTCGGCGTCGACCGCCACCGCCATGCAAAACGCCAACGTGGCACCCGCCATCGAGTCGCTGGTCGTCGACGGCGTCTTCAACGGCGTGGGGACGGTCATCCTCTTTCTCCCCATCATCGTGGTCATGTTCTTCTTCCTGTCGCTGCTCGAGGACACCGGGTATATGGCGCGCGTGGCCTTTGTGATGGACAAGCTGCTCCGCAAGATCGGGCTTTCGGGCCGCAGCATCGTCCCCATGCTCACCGGCTTTGGATGCACGGTACCGGCGGTCATGGCCACCCGCACGCTTCCCTCCGAGCGCGACAGAAAGCTCACCATCCTGCTCACGCCGTTCATGAGCTGCTCCACCAAGCTCACCATTTACGCCTTTCTGACCTCGGCGTTCTTCCCTCGGCACGGCGGCCTCATCATGGTCTGCCTCTACCTGCTGGGCATCGCCATCGGCATTCTCACCGGGTTCATCTCGCACAAGACCGTCTACAAGGGCGACGCGGTGCCCTTTGTGATGGAACTGCCCAACTACCGGATGCCCAGCGCCAAAAGCGTAGGCCGCCTCATCTGGGACAAGACCAAGGACTTCTTGAGCCGCGCCTTCAGCATCATCTTCATCGCCACCATCGCGGTCTGGTTCCTGCAGAGCTTCAGCCCCACCTTTGCTCTGGTAGATAACCCCGAGCAGAGCATGCTGGCCATCGTGTCCGGCTGGATCGCGCCGGTTTTTGCCCCGCTGGGCCTGGGCGATTGGCGCATCGCCACCGCACTTATCGCCGGCTTCCTGGCCAAGGAGACGGTGGTCTCATCGCTCTCGGTACTCTATGGGAGCACGGCTGCCCTGACCGCCGCCATCACCCCGCTCGCTGCCCTGGCGCTGCTGGTCTTCTGCCTGCTCTACACCCCTTGCGTGGCCGCTATCGCCTCCATCAAGCGCGAGCTGGGAGGAAAGTGGGCGGCGGGAATCGTGGTTTTCCAATGCGTGGTAGCCTGGATCTGCGCCTTTATTGTCCGGCTCATCGGACTGGCGCTGGGCTTTGCATAGGGGACCGATAAGAGCCCCGGGCATGGGAGGCGTCAGATCGTGACGGTGGACTTCATCTCGCTGGCGGTTATCGTCATTGTGGCGGCCGTATGCCCCGTCATCGCCCACGCCGTCCCCAACAAGCTCATCCCGGAGTCGGTCTTCCTGCTCATCGCCGGTGCGGTGCTGGGTCCCAACTGCCTGGGCATCATCCAGACCGACGAGGTCGTGAGCTTTCTCTCCGAGCTGGGGCTGGGATTCCTCTTTATGCTGGCCGGCATGGAGATTAACCCCCGCACGCTGGCCGGACGCCAGGGCAGACGCGCCTTTATCACCTGGGCCATCTCGCTGGGGCTGGCGTTTGCGCTGGTCATCCCTCTTCTCAGGGACGGCACGTCGCCCGTCTCCGCCATCGCCGTCGCCATCGCCCTCACCACCACCGCGTTTGGCACGCTGGTGCCCATCATGAAGGAGCGCGGACTGGGCGGCACCCCGGTGGGCGATGCCATTGTCGCTTACGGAACCTGGGGCGAGCTGGGGCCGGTGCTGGCCATCGCCATCCTGCTCTCGGCGCGCTCCCAGCTGCAGACCGTCATCATCCTGATCGGCTTTGCCGGGCTCTGCGTGCTCATGGCCGTCATCCCCCGACAGGCGCGCAAGGCCGGATCCAGGGTCTTCAAGTTCTTGAATGCCGATGAGAGCCCCACCTATCAGACCATGATGCGCGTGACGGTGATGACCATGGTGATTCTGGTGGCCGTGTCCGCCATCTTTGACCTGGACATCGTGCTGGGCGCCTTTGCTGCCGGCTTTGTGATGCGCGCCATCGAGCCCGAGGGCAACGAGAGCCTGGAGGACAAGCTCAATGGCCTGGCATACGGCTTGTTCATCCCCTTGTTCTTTGTGGTGAGCGGAGCCAAGGTCAACCTCATGGCGGTATCTCAAAGCCCCCTCGTGCTGGTGGCGTTTATCGTCATGCTGATGCTCGTGCGCGGGCTGCCCGTCTTCATCTCGCTCTTCACGGATAGGAAAAGCGACCTGTCCGTGCACAACAAGTGGACCGTGGCCATCTACTGCACCACCGCGCTGCCGCTCATCGTGGCCGTGACCTCCATCGCGGTGAGCGCCGGCGCGATGTCGCAGGACACGGCGTCGGTGCTGGTGGCGTCCGGCGCCATCACCGTATTCCTGATGCCGCTGCTTGCCTCGCTCACCTATCGGGTTGCCGACACCAAGCCGGCCGAGGCCTTAGACGAGATTCGCGAGAACCCCCATGACCTGGCCCGCATCATCCGCCAGCACGCCGAGCTGGGCCGTCTGGTGGCACTTGCGCAAAAGCAGAACGAGGCGGCGCTGTCGGAGCACGGAAAAGCGCTGGCAGAGGCCCTTAAGCAGGCGCGCGAGCAGATGGGCGGCAAGGACGCCGCCCCGGACGGCCAGGCCGTCAGGGATGAGATCGCCCGCCTGCGCCACGCGCGCGCCGAGCTGCTGGAGGAGCGAGGCATCGACCCCCAGAAAGCCGCCAAGCTACGCCTTGAGCTCACTGAACAGCTCGCCCGCCTTGCCTGGGCAGAAGCCCAGCGCCAGCGAGCCGACCTGGAAAAGCACTCAGATGCTGTCAACGGGGACGGTTCTCGGTGATGACTTCTGCAACTTCTGGGTGGCATTTTCGAAAAATTGTCAAAGAGAACCGTCCCCGTTGACACGTTGACACCCCCGTTGACGGCAGTTGAGAGGATGCGCGGGGACACACTGGGATGGAGCGGGACGAGGCGGGACACTCCTCGGCCATCTTAGACGGACACCTCCAATCCTCCATCTACAACTGGCATAGTGAATCCTGTCAACAGGGACGCCCTTGGCGGATGCCCACTAGCAAGCCATAAGGCCATGACTTTAGCAGGAGGAACCATCATGAAGATCAGCGCCCGCAACCAGCTCAAGGGCACCATCAAGACCGTCCGTGAGGGAGCCGTCAACGGCGTCGTGGTCATCTGCCGCCACAACCACTGCCCCATCAAGGCCGACATCACCATGGAAGCCATCCGCGACCTCGGCCTTGAGGAGGGCAAGGAGGCTACGGCT
The DNA here is from genome assembly GCA_900314665.1 of uncultured Actinomycetes bacterium. Taxonomy (GTDB): domain Bacteria; phylum Actinomycetota; class Coriobacteriia; order Coriobacteriales; family RUG033; genus RUG033. Next base: position 4,197 of record OMWF01000017.1, on the reverse strand, counting down.
ATCATCAAGGCAAGCAACGTGATGTTTGCCACCGGCAAGATCCCCAGCCTGTCTGCTCGCAACCAAATCGAGGGCACCGTGGTCAAGGTCGCCGAGGGTGCCGTCAACGGCCATGTGACCATCGAGACCCCCGAGGGCGATCGCATCACCGGCTCCATCACCAACGAGGCCATTGAAGACCTGGGGCTCAAGGAGGGCGCTACCGCCGTCGCCGTCATCAAGGCCTCCGACGTCCTGGTGGCCGTCGAGTAGCGCGAATACGACAACCGCTGAATTACCAGCTAAACGGGGCTGCGCAGCGATGCGCAGCCCCGTTTGCGCATGAATGGGCGCGACGTCAGCACCGCCGCGCCGCTGATCCGCCGCGCCGCTGGGTCGCTGCAGCCCGGCCGCGCGCTACAATCGCTTCCGACATCAGTTCACTGCCGGAAAGCCACGCATGCCCTTCAACTTCCATTACCAGGGCCGTTACAGCGGCGACGAGACCCAGCTCACTGGCGGCCGCCCTCTGCCGCCAGACGCCCGTAAACTCGACGAGCCGGACGACGTCCCAGGCGTCGTCTGCCAAGGCCTGCCCCTCACCGCGAGCATCACCGCCGGTATGGCGGTTACCGGCATCATACGGATGGCGACGGCGAATCTGCTCCCCTCTGGTTGGGGCCTGCTCGGGGCACTCGGAGCAGCTCTGGTCCTGAGCACCGTCTTAAGTCTGGTGCACGAGCTTGTACACGCCCTCTTCTGCCCCTGGGGTGCGCGCAAGGAACTCTGGACCTACTTGGACCAAGGTGCGCTCTTCATCTATTGCGAAGCTCCCATGAGCAAGGCGCGGTTCATCTTGATGTGCCTGGCGCCCACTGTTTTCCTGGGATTTTGTCCATGGGCGCTGACGTTGCTCGCCGCCCCCTGGCTCGGTGCCGGCTCGACGCTCTGCTGGCTGCTGGTGAGCCTGATCCTGACGCTCGGCGCCGTGGGTGATATCACCAACATGCTCAACGTGGTGCGACAAGTGCCCTCGCATGCACAAATCATGAGCTGGGGATTCCACACGTATTTTCTGGTTGATACCCGGCTATCGCACCGGTAAACCTTCGCTGCCCAGCCCGTTTGAGGCACCCGCGAGAGCAGGCGGTCCCCAGACCTCCGCGCCCGCAGACTCCGACAACCAGCCCCTCACTCCCCGCGCCGCTCCCACGCCTTGGCAGTGAGCCAGCCGCGCACGATCTCGACGCTGGTGATGGCGTTAAAGGCCCAAGCGTCCGCTCCAATGCGAGCGCAGGTCTCATCGTTGAGCAACCGCCCGCCCACCAGTACCATCACGTCGTTGCGCAATCCGCTCTCTTCCAGGGCCTTCACCGTCTCGCGCATGGAATCAATCGACGAGGTGAGGATGCCTGAGAGCGCCATCACGTGCACGTCCTCCTCCACGCAAGCCCTGACAATCCGCTCTGGCGAGACGTTCACGCCCAGGTCAATCACCTCGATGCCGTCGGCCTCCATCATGGCGATAACCACGTCCTTGCCGGTCGACGCCCGGTCGCCCTTCACCGTCGCAAAGATGATGCGACCCGCCATATGGCCGCCGCGCTCCGCGTCGAGCACTGGCTTGATGAGGTCCATAGCCTCGCGCATGAGGTCGCCCGCAGCTCTGACCTGCGGCAGAAAGACCTCTTTGCGGTTGTATGCCAGCGAGATCTCGTTCATCGCGGTCTCCAGTGCGGTCAGCGCCTCACGGCTGGCCTCGGGTCCGTCTTTCACCGCCTCGCGAGTCGCCGCCAGCAGCTTCTTCTTATCAAGATCTACCAACGCCTCCGCAATCGCCCCGCGCTCAACCACGAGCCCCGCTCCTCTCGTATGCCCGTTGCCCATTCGGCACCGGCCCGTCCTGCCGCCTTGCTAGACTCGGCAAGCGGCACCTAACAAAGGAGACCTTCATCCATGATTGGTACAACCCTAGCGCGCAAGTACCAAGCCTTGCAACAGCAGCTCAAGCAGCTGGGCAGTCTGGCGGTGGCCTTCTCGGGAGGCGTTGACTCGACGCTGCTGCTCAAGGTGGCCCACGACGTGCTGGGCGATAAGGCCGCGGGTCTCACTGTCAGCTCGGTCTTTGTCCCCGACGCAGACCTTATCGAAGCCCAAGCCTTCTGCCTGGCGCACGGCATCGAGCAGATAGTGGTTACGGCCGACATCTTGAGTGTGGACGGTGTGGCGGACAACCCGCCCGACCGCTGCTATCTCTGTAAACGCGCCCTGTTCACGGAGCTCAAAGCCCAGGCAGCCGTTCGCGGCTTCTCCCACGTGGCCGACGGCGGCAACCTCGACGACCTGGACGACTACCGCCCGGGCAGGCGCGCGATAGAGGAGCTGGGCGTCTTGAGCCCGCTTGCGAAGGCCAGCTTCACAAAACAGGACATCCGCGACCTAAGCCGTGAGCTCGGGCTTGCCACTTGGGATAAGCCCTCGGCGGCCTGCCTGGCAAGCCGCATCCCCTACGGCACCGCCATCACCCCCGAGGTGCTCGCGCGCGTCGACAAGTCCGAGGCGCTCCTCCGCAGTCTGGGGTTTGTCCAATGCCGGGTGCGCGTCCATGGGCCCGTGGCCCGCATCGAGGTCCCGCCGGAGCAGATCGCGCAACTGGCAGCCCCCCGCATCGCCAACCTCATAGACCGCGAGCTGCGGGCGCTGGGGTTCTCGTATGTGGCAGTTGACCTGAGCGGATACCGCACTGGCAGCCTTAACGAGCAGTTGGGCATCACGCGCAGATAGGGGGCACCGGCTCTACAGCACCAGCACTCCAAAGGCGTACGAAACATAGAGGGCGCCGGCATAGAAGACCGTGCCCAGGAGCGAGAACAACATTGCCCATACCCACCGACGCTCGCGGTAGGAGAAGGCGCGAAACGATGCGATGACGCAGACCAGGTCATAGACGGCGATGACGGCGGCCACCACCAGCATTGCCGTGCCAAGCACGCCGCGAGAAGCGGGCCCTCCGTAGGGGAGCATCACAAAGAGCAACGTGAGCAGCAGCAAATAGATGCCGACCGACAAAAGCGCTGGTATCGACAGGGCAAAAGCATGCCTGACCAGCGCTGATGACCTATGAAGATGGCGAGCCATGCCCCTCCTCTGCCCAGCGCCATAAGTAAAGTGCATCCAAGCAGCAAGCCTATCACGATTCTGTTGGCAGCTGGTGAGTATCGTGCAGCATGGCAGCGCTCCGCGTCGCGGCAAATCGAGCCCGCATAAAAGAGCCGCCCGCGCCCAGCATCCGATCGCGCCTGCGGCAGAGCCCCAGCTCTTCACCACGCCCAGAAGCCGAGAAGCCCTGCGATGATGCCGCAGAGCGCACCTACCATCACATCGCGCGGAAAATGCACTCCCCCAAGTACTCGAATCACCGCCAACAGCACGCCTATTACCAGCAATGTCCATCCCATTGGCGGCCAGAACGCCAGCCAGCCCATGGCGATCATGAACATCGAGAAGATGTGCCGGCTGGGCATCGACTTGCCTCGGGTGCCCTTGCGGATCAGCGGGTCGATGTCCAGCTGCTCATAGGGTCGTGGCTCATCGATGATGCGTCGCACGATGCTGAGGACCACAAACGAGACAAACGGCACCAGCACGTATTGCGGCAGCTCGGGTGTATTGAAAGCCGCTACCAGCACCAGAAGCAGCGCGTACATGAGATACCCCAGGTATCTGAAGGCGCTGTTGAGCGCCAGCAGGGCATGCAGCAGCCGAGGCCGCACCCGCAGCCCCGCCGTCCAACGTTGATACTGCTCGGAAGTCATGCGGACATGATAACCCAAGGGGGTTTGGAGCCACAGGTCCCGCAACTGCACCCGGCGACGAGACGGCAGAGCGAGCGATAGCCTGATGCTCTGGATTTCAGGGTTCGCTCGCCCTCGGCACCTCGCAGAGGTCATCAGCCCGTCCGCTTTAACTCTGTGGCCCTCTCCCATGATGCAAATGTAACAAAACGCGAGGTTTTAGGGCCGCTGGGCCGTCCCCGTGATGCAAATGTAATAAAACGCGAAATTTTTCACCGACCCGGCACCAGCCGGCAACGAGCCCGAGGGCAAAAGCCCAGGATTCTCTTCGCCAGAGGCACACGCCAAGTCCTCTCTTGGAGTCTCGGCCTCTGAAAACTTCGCGTTTTGTTACATTTGCATCACGGCCAGGCCTCCGTCACTC
>OMWF01000308.1 GCA_900314665.1 uncultured Actinomycetes bacterium | reverse complement strand
GCGGCACTTCATCAGACGTTAGCGGTTAACCTTGGTGCAGCAGTAGGGGCACACCGTCCAGCCGGGCTCGAGCGCGTGACCGCAGGTGTGGCACACGTTGCGCAGGCGCGTCTGGCAGTGCGGGCAGACGATGAAGTTCTTCTCCACCGGATAGCCGCACCGAGGACACTCGCCATACTGTGCCAACTGCCGCTCACGAAGGGTGACGTCGAGGTTCTGCTCCTCGCGGTCCGCCAGGTACAGCGGCGGTCGGAGCATGCAGTAGGCGATGACGCCCAGCAGCGGGATGATGGCGATGATGCCCCAGAAGATGGGATTGGCACCGCGGAGGTACGCATCGCGGGCGGTCCACACGATGGAGAGGATGTAGAGGGCCACAAAGAAGATGATCACGATGTAGAACGCCCGCGTCATCTCGGGAGTGACCAGCTCGCTGAGCAGTGAGCTCATTGAAACCTCGCAGTCATCGAAGGGCTAGGGCATCGGAAGGCGAGAAATCCATCCGCATCCGACATACAACGAAAAACTATAGCAGAGACGCCCCGCTTCACGTGTGCCAGGCGGCGTAAAGCCCACCACGGGCGCTCTGCATGAGGGCGAGAAGCGCCGGGATTGCCAGGTTCCTAGCGGATCTTGCCCTCCAGTTGCAGGCCCTTGACCTCTCCCGCAACCGAGATGGAGCCGGTGGCGACGACCGCCGGTGCGTTCTGTCCGCGCCGGGCCGGCGCCCGCAGCGCAGCGACGGCCTCCTCCAGCGAGGGGTATGCCTCGGGGCGCACCCCGGTCTCCTCGGTCACGATGCCCTGCAGCTGCTCGGGCGTGAGGCTGCGCGGGTTGTTTGAGGCGGACACCACAAAGCGGTCGGCCACCGGAGCCAGGGCGCGGATTATGCCCCGGTAATCCTTGTCGGCAAAGATGCCGAGAAGGATCGTGGGCTTGCTAAAGGTACGCCCGTCGTCAAAGCGCTCGCGGATGGCGGTGGCCAGCACGGTCGCGCTCTCGGGGTTGTGAGCGGCGTCGATGATGAGTTGCGGGTTGCGGGAGAGGGTCTCGAAGCGGCCCGGCACCTGCAGCTCCCCCACCGCCTTGCGCAGGGCGGCAAGGTCGAGGGCGTGCCCCAGCGCCTGCTCGCAGATGGCCACGGCGGTGGCGATGTTGGCCTTCTGGTAGCTGGGCGCATGCATGCCGACGCTCATGTACTTGGCATAGATGCCCTGGATGTCATCGGTTACGACCCCGCTGCGCATGCGGCCGGCATAGCGGACCGTATGGCTCTCATCGACCGGCGAGGCGGTCGCCTTGGACCCAAAGCCCTCGCGCACGGCAATGGGCTGCGCGCCGGTGGCACGGGCCTGCTCCATGAAGACCGGGGTGGTCTCGGCGGTGCCGGGACCCAGCACGGGGATGGACCCGGGCTTGATGATGGCGGCCTTCTCGCCCGCGATCTGCTCGACCGTGTCGCCCAGGATGGCTGTGTGGTCAAGGCCGATGCCGGTGATGGCGGCCACCTTGGGCTCCACAATGCTGGTGGCGTCCCAACGGCCGCCCATGCCCACCTCAAGCACGGCGAAGTCGACCTTGGCCAGCGCGTAGAGGTGCAGGGCGGCGGCGGTGAGCAGCTCAAACTCGGTGAAGATGCCGGAGAGCGGCTTGCCGTCGGCGCCCACCAGGTGCTCGGCCTCCACCCGCTTGGTGAGCTCGCGACCGCCGCGCACGGCGTCGCCCACCACCCGGCCAAAGAGCTCCCGGCTTATCACCTTGCCGTCGACCTCCATGCGCTCCGGGTAATGCACCAGCTCGGGGCTGGTGTAGAGGCCAACGCGGTAGCCGTGGGCGCGCAGGATGGCAGCCACCAGCCTCACCGTCGAGCTCTTGCCGTTGGTGCCGGCCACCTGCAGGCAGGTGTAGGTGTCCTGGGGCCGACCCATCTGGTCGGCCAGGGCGCGGACCCCCTCGAGCGAGGGCTCGATGCCAAACTGCAGCGACTCGTGCAGCGCCTCGAGGGCCTCTTCGTAGGTTAGGGCGCCCGGTTCGTTCAACTCGTCGGGCAGGTCGTAGGTCTCCATGTCTCTCTCACTCCAGAAACGATGTTGGCGGGATGTGCTGATGCGCAGGAGCTAGCCCTGCAAGTCGGCGAGCTGCTCGTTCAAGGTGGCGATAACCGCCTCGAACTCGTCATGCTTGGCGCGCTCCTTGGCCACCGCCTCGGGGGCGGCGTTGGCCACGAACTTCTCGTTGGCGAGCTTCTTGGTAGACTTGTCCAGGTCCTTCTGGGTCTTGGCCAGGAGCTTCTTGATGCGCCCTGCCTCTGCAGCAAAGTCGACCAGGCCCTCGAGCACGATGAACGCCTGCACGCCGCCGGAGAGCTGGGCCACCGCGTGGGCAGGCTTGTCAGCGTCGGCGGCAGCGGTGAACGACTTGAAGGTGGCCAGGCCGCCCGCCAGCGGGGCGAGAGCGGTCAGGGCCTCGGCGTCGGCGGCGGTGGCGGTGCGCACCACCACCTCGAGCGGCTCCTTGGGGCTGATGCCGTAGCGGGCGCGGGTCGAGCGGACCGCGGTCACCGTGTCGATGACCAGCGAGACCGCCTGCTCGGAGTCCTCGTCGCGATAACGGGAGAGCGCGGCGGCCTCGGGCCACTCGGCCACCATCAGCGTGGGGGCGTCGCCCTGGTGGGGCAGCGAGCGCCAGATCTGCTCGGTCACGAAGGGCATGAAGGGGTGCAGCAGCCGCAGGGCCGTGTCCAGGACAAACACCAGGTTGCGCTGGGCGGTCAGACGGTCGGCGGCGTCCTCGCCGTACAGGCGCGGCTTGGAGAACTCCACGTACCAGTCGCAGAACTCGTCCCAGAAGAAGCTGTAGAGCTCGTGGGTGACCTCGGCCAGGGCAAAGCGGTCGAAGCCCTCGTCCACCCGGGCCACAAGGCCCGCCAGCCGCGAGAGGATCCAGCGGTCAGCAGCGGTGGCGGGCTGCGGATCGCCCGGCTCGTAGCCGTCGAGGTTCATCTGCACAAAGCGGGCGGCGTTCCAGATCTTGGTGATGAAGGCGCGGTCGTCGGCGATGCGCTTGGGGTCAAACTTGAAGCTCTGCGAGCCGGTGACGTGACTTGCCAGGTGGAAGCGGGTGGCGTCGGCGCCATACTCCTCGACCAGGGTGAGAGGGTCGATGCCGTTGCCCTTGCTCTTGGACATGCGGTCGCCGTTCTTATCGAGCACCGTGGCGTGGAAGATCACGTTCTCAAAGGGAATCTGGCGCATGAAGTCGAGCGAGCTGAAGATCATGCGGGCCACCCAGAGGAAGAGGATGTCCGGCGCCGTGGACAGCACCTGGGTGGGATAGTACTGCCTAAGCTCCTGCTCGGTCTCGCCGCCCTGCAGCCAGCCCATGGTCGCAAAGGGCCACAGCTGCGAGGAGAACCAGGTGTCGAGCACGTCCTCGTCCTGGTGGATGTGCGTGCCGCCGCAGTTGGGGCACTCGGTCGGGTCCTCCTCGAGAGCCGCCTCCCAGCCACAGTCGTCGCAGTAGAAGACCGGGATGCGGTGGCCCCACCAGAGCTGGCGAGAGATGCACCAGTCGCGGATGTTCTCCATCCAGTTGAAGTAGGTCGACTCCCAGCGCTTGGGCACAAAGGTGATGTCGCCGTTGCGTACCGCATCGATGGCAGGGGCGGCCAGGGGCTTCATCTTGACGAACCACTGGTCGGACAGCCACGGCTCGATGACCGTGTCGCAGCGATAGCAGTGGCCGGGGTTGTGCTCGTGGTCTTCGACGTGGTCGAGCAGCCCGAGGGCCTCGAGGTCGGCCACGATCTTCTCGCGCGCCTCGTAGCGGTCCAGGCCGGCGTAGGCGCCGCCGTTCTCGTTGATGCGCGCCTGCTTGTCGAGGATGTTGATCTGCGGCAGGTTGTGGCGCTGCCCCACTTCAAAGTCGTTGGGGTCGTGGGCGGGGGTGATCTTGACGGCGCCGGTGCCAAAGGCGGTGTCCACGTAGTCGTCGCCGATGATGGGAATCTCGCGGTTGACCAGCGGCAGCACGACGGTGGCGCCCACCAGCTTGGCATAGCGCTCGTCAGAGGGGTTCACGGCCACCGCGGTGTCGCCCAGCATGGTCTCGGGGCGGGTGGTGGCGATCATGATGTGGTCGATGCCGTCAACCGGCTGGGCCAACGGGTACTTGATAAACCACAGATGGCCGGGCTCGGGCTTGTCGGCGTGCTCGACCTCGATGTCCGACAGGGCCGTGGTGCAGCGCGGGCACCAGTTGATGATGCGGCTGCCGCGATAGATGAGCCCGCGGTTGTACCAGTCCACAAAGACGTGGCGGATGGCCTTCTGGTACTCCGGAGACATCGTGAACTTCTCGTCCGCGTAGTCGCACGAGCACCCAAGGCCCCTGAACTGGCTGATGATGGTGTTGCCGTACTCCTCGCGCCACTTCCAGCACTCATCGATGAACTTCTCGCGGCCCACGTCAAAGCGAGTCAGTCCCTGCTTGGCCAAGCGCTTCTCGACGCGGTTCTGGGTGGCGATGCCGGCGTGGTCGGTGCCCACGATCCAACGGGTGGGACGGCCCTGCATGCGGGCGCGACGCACCAGCACGTCCTGGATGGTGCCGTTCAGGGCGTGGCCCATGTGCAGCACGCCGGTGACGTTGGGGGGCGGGATGACCACCGTGAAGGGCTTGGCACCGGGCTTGCCCTTGGTGCGTGAAAACCAGCCGCCTTCCTCCCATGACGAGAAGATCGGCTCCTCGATGTCCGCGGGATTGTAGTTCTTGGGCATCTCCTGCCGGGTATCGTCGCTCACGTGTCACACCTCTCGCTGATGCGCCCCCGTGGCGGAGGCGCTGTATAGCCGACACAATCAGAAGAGATGATACACGTGTGATGCAGGCATGACGCTATAGCTTTGCCGCCTGGCGCCCAGCGTTCGAGCAGCGCAGGGCGTCGACCTCGCCTAGCGGTTCTCGATGTGGTTGATGTTCTTGAGCTGGATGGAAATCTTGCCGTCGGGCTCGCTGGTGAAGGTGATGTAGTCGGAGGTCCGCGCGTACTCGGCCGGGAACGTGATCACGATGCCTGTATCGGTCACGATCTTGTGGTTGCGCGTCACCCGGCGCACCGCCTCGCGCTCGAGCGGCATGCGCTCGGGCATCTGCTGCTCGCGCGCCACCTGCTCGAAGCGGTCGCGTGCCGCCGGAGCGGCCTCAAACACCTCGTCTGCCAGCGCCTCAAGCTCGATGTCGTCGTTCTCCTCGACGCTTTGGGCGGCGTAGGCCTTGGCTTTGGAGAGGGCCACCGCCGTGTTGGCGCCGTACTCCTCGGCCACCTCCTCGACGATTCTGGTCACCGCCCCCAACGTGTCCTTGGTGGAAGCCTGCATCGAGCAGCGGAGCAGGCCGTCGGGGATGAGCCAGGTCTCCTCGCCCGCTATCTCGCGCTTCTTGTCCTGGAAGGTCACCTCAAGCGTGCGCAGGTCGATGAGAGCAAAGGATGTGAGCTTCTGCGACGGGTTGGGCAGGATCGCAAAGTGGCGCACGATGTCGTTGCGGCCGCCGCTCTCCCCCTTGCCCACCTCGTGCATGTAGGCCTGCTTGCTCTCCAGCAGGAACAATCCAACGTAGCGGTCGCCTGCTCCCGAGAAGGACCGCTCGATCTGCTCGTCTGTCATCTGGCCCGGCGCGAGGTCGGGTTCCTCCTCAAAGTCGACCACGAGCAGGTCGGTCGAGACGGATTTGCTCATGCGTCCCAGCTGGTCTGCCAGGTACTCCCCTATCTGGCGGGACAGGTCTGCAAAGCCGCGCTCGCCGCGGGCGTATGCGCGCAGCCCATCGGCAAAGGTGCTCTCCGCGGAGAACTCGCCGTGCATGTTGTCGAGGCTGGTCAGGGCCTTGCGCACGATGCGGGTCACGTAGCTCTTCTGGGTGCGGACCCCGCAGTCGAGCTCCTCTTCAGAAAACACGTTGATGCAGGAGACAAAATCAAAGACGTGCAGGATCGCGTTGTTGATCTTCATGGGTATCCTTGGGGAGTCGTAATGCCGCAGCAGCCGTGAGGGGGCGCGGCAGGCCAGAGGCGGAGCGGTTAGAAGCCGAGCCGGGCCGCCTGGTGGGGCGGCCCGGCTCGTCAAGTGATGGTGCGTTGAGCCCGAAGGCTACGCGCTCGCGCGCTGAGAGGACTTGCGGGGCTTGGCGGTCTTGGACTTCTTCTTGGAGCCCTTGGCCTCCTCGGTTGCGTTGACCAGCTCGTAGAGCAGGCCCTCGGTGCCATTGGTCCCGATGATGCGCGGGCCGGACTCGCCGCGGACCGCCTCCGGCGTGACGATGACCTTGGCCACGTTGTCCGTGGAGGGCAGCTCGTACATGGTGTCGTTGAGCACGCGCTCGCAGATGGCGCGCAGGCCGCGGGCGCCGGTGTGCTGGCTGACCGCCTCGCGGGCAATCTCTCGCAGGGCGTCCGGCTCAAACTCGAGCTCCACGTCCTCAAACTCAAACATCTTCTTGTACTGCTTGACCAAGGCGTTCTTGGGCTCGGTGAGAATCGAGATGAGATCGTCCTCGTCCAGATTGTGCACCGAAGTGATGACCGGCACGCGTCCCACAAACTCGGGGATGATGCCGTACTTGGTCAGGTCCTCGGGCAGCACCTGGGCCAGAAGCTCGCTCTCCTCGTGCGACGAGGGGGCCTCCAGCTCGGCGTTGAAGCCCACGCCCTTCTTGCCCACTCGGTCGGCGATGATGCGGTCGAGACCGACAAACGCGCCGCCCAGGATGAACAGGATGTTGGTGGTGTCGATGTGGATGAGCTCCTGCTGCGGGTGCTTGCGCCCTCCCTGCGGCGGAACGGCGGCCTCCGTGCCCTCGATGATCTTGAGCAGGGCCTGCTGCACGCCTTCGCCAGAGACGTCGCGGGTGATCGAGAGGTTCTCGGCCTTGCGGGCGATCTTGTCGATCTCATCGATGTAGATGATGCCCACCTCGGCCTTCTCGATGTCGAAGTCGGCCGCGGTGATGAGCTTGAGCAGGATGTTCTCCACGTCCTCACCCACGTAGCCGGCCTCGGTCAGAGAGGTGGCGTCGGCGATGGCGAAGGGCACCTGCAGCTTGCGGGCGAGCGTCTGCGCCAGCAGCGTCTTGCCGCAGCCGGTGGGTCCCAGCAGCAGGATGTTGCTCTTTTGCAGCTCGACCTCGTCCTCCGAGGGGGCAAAGCCCAGGCTCACCCGCCGGTAGTGGTTGTAGACCGCCACCGAAAGGGCCTTCTTGGCCTCTTCCTGCCCCATCACGTACTCGGATAGCGCCGCGTGGATCTCATGCGGCGTGGGGATGTGCGACAGCGTGACCCCCTTGTTGCCGGGTTCTGCCGTGAGCCCGCCCTCCGAGCTGTGCTTGGGGGAGATGTCGTCGTTGATGAGGCCGTTGCACAGGTCGATGCACTCATCGCAGATAAAGACCCCGGGGCCCGCCACCAGCCGGCGCACCTCGTCCTGCGTCTTGCCGCAGAACGAGCAGCGCAGCTCGTCGTGTCCCCGACCGTTCTCGCCGCTGTTGGGCATGTAAGCTACTCCTCGGTCTTTTGCGCGTCAGAAGAGGCCTTGCGCGTGGTGATGACCTGGTCTGCCAGGCCGTAGGCCACAGCCTCCTCAGCGGACATGAAGTTGTCGCGCTCGGTGTCCTCGTTGATCTTGTCGATGGGCTGGCCGGTGTGGTGGGCCAGGATGCCGTTGATCTGCTTGCGGCAGAGCTCGATCTCACGGGCAGCGATGGCGATGTCGGTCTGCTTGCCCTGAGCGCCGCCGGACGGCTGGTGAATCATCACGCGCGAGTTGGGCAGCACGTAGCGCTTGCCGGGGGCGCCGGCTGCCAGCAGCACGGCCGCCATCGAGGCGCACTGGCCGAGGCAGATGGTGGACACGTCGCAGCTGATGTACTGCATCGTGTCGTAGAGGGCCAAGCCGGCGGTGACCACGCCGCCCGGCGAGTTGATGTACAAGGAGATGTCCTTATCGGGATCGGCGCTCTCCAGGTGCAGGAGCTCGGCGATCACGGTGTTGCAGACGGCATCGTCGACCTGCTCGCCCAAGAAGACCACACGGTCGTTGAGCAAGCGGGAGTAGATGTCGTAGCTGCGCTCGCCGCGAGGCGACTGCTCGATGACGTAGGGAATGAGCGCGTCATGAGGTGCTGGCGTATACAGGGACAAGTAACTCACGCTCCTTCGAGATAAAAATGGCATCCACTATAGTACGCGAACCGTGTGAGAAATAAGCGCTCGATTCGCAACCAAGAGCCTGCCAGCGGATAAACAGGTAAATCCTAACATTACGTGGGCAACGTGATTGTTACCAAATCAGTACAGTATAGCGGTGGCAGCTCGCTTCTCGCATGCAAACAGCCCCGTCCAGCGCTGGGCCGGACGGGGCTGTCAGATGCAGCGTTGCTGGTGGGGAGCCTGGTCGTTAGTCCTCGGCGGGAGCCTCGGCGGCCTTCTCGGGCTCCTCGGCAGGCTTGTCCTCGTCCTCGGCCTCGGGGTCCTTGACGGTCACCACGGCGTTCTCGAGCAGCCAGTCAGAAGCCTTGGAGCGGCGGACACCCTCGCGGATGAAGGCCATGCGGCCCTCGTCCTCCCACTCCTTGCGGGTGGCGGCGGGGTCCTTGACGCCGGACTCGGCAAACTCCTTGTCGATGTCCTCATCGGTGGCGTCAAAGCCGAGATGGCGGGCCAGGGCGTCGAGGGCGAGCGACTCGCGGGTCACGTCGTCGGCCTGCTTCTTGACGTCCTCCTGGAACTGGGCGCTGGTCAGGTCCTGAGCGCGCAGGTAGGCGTCGAAGGTCATGCCCTGACGCTGCAGGTTGACAAAGAAGTCGCGGAGCAGCTGCTGCTGGGTGGAGGCGACCATCTCGGCGGGGACGTCGCCCTCAAGGCGCGCGGCGATGGCACGGCCGCACTCCTGCTCCTTGAGCCTCGGGATGAGCTGCTTCTTCTGGCTGGAGATGCTCTCGGCGACCTTGGCCTTCATGTCGGCCAGGCTCTCGAAGCCGCCGCGCTCCTTGGCAAACTCGTCATCGATGGCAGGATAGACCTTCTCGCGCAGCTCCTTCATGTCGACCACGGCGTGGAAGGTGTCGCCCTCCTTGGCGTCGACGGAGGCCAAGGAGCCGGCGGGGGCCACAAAGTCAAACTCCTTGTGGTCGCCGACCTTCATGCCCACGATCTGGCTGTCGATCTCCTCGGGCAGGGAGAGGCCGCCCACCTCGAAGGTGCGGTCGGTGGCGGTGTATGCGGGAATCTCGACCTCGCCGTAGGTGGTGGTGATGTCGATGGTGGCCAAATCGTCGGTCTTGGCCTCGCGCTCGACCTCCTCCAGCGAGAAGTAGTACTTGGCGAGCGTCTCAATCTGGTCGTTGACCTCGGCCTCGGTGGCCTCGTCCGAGATGAGCGAGATCTCGACCGGATCGTAGCTGGAGAGCTCCAGCTGAGGGGTGTCCGTGATGGTGGCGGTGATGGTGAAGTCCTCGCCGTCAGCCACGGAGACGTCCTTCATGTCGCCAAAGTCGGCGTCCTTGATGGGGCGCAGGTCCTCGCTGTCGATAGCGCGGGGGAAGAGCTCGTTGACCAGGTCCTCGGTGGCGCGGCCCAGGATGTACTCCTTGCCCACAAACGAATCGATGACCTTGCGCGGAGCCTTGCCCTTGCGGAAGCCCGGGAAGTTGTTCTTGCGGGCTACCTCACGGTAGGTCTGCTTGATGTAGGTGTCGACCTCATCGGCCGGGACGGTCATGGTCAGCTTGACCTGGTTGCCTTCGAGGCGCTCGACGGTGGTGTTCAACGTTCCTCCGCTCCTTGGTGCTCAACGAACCTGTCTCGTGATCTCAGGACGACCGCTTGGGCTGAAACCAGCCTTACGCGGAAGCCCTGCAACCATCTTGTATGGTGCGGGCGAGAGGACTCGAACCTCCACGGGTTTCCCCACTGGAACCTAAATCCAGCGCGTCTGCCAATTCCGCCACGCCCGCGCGAAAATGCCATTTGGCGATATTACCAAATCTCTCGGTGTTTACGGCACCGGGGATGCCGAACCAGCGAAAATGGGCGCCAGGGGGCTTACGAGTTCTTCATGATGATGGTCTGGACCACGTCCGCCACGTGCTCGCAGGCATCGCAGCAGCCCTCAAGCTTGCGATAGACCTTGTCCCAGGCGATGACCAGATAGGGGTCGGTCGGATTCGAGAAGAGCTGGTGTATGGCCTTGGTATAGAGCTCGTCTCCCCGCTCCTCGAGCGTGTTGACGTCCACCAGATGCCCCAAGGTGGCAGTCGAGCGCTTGAAGGTGGGGAAATCCACGAGCGCATCCCGGAGGGCGCGGACAGCCTGACGGATGACTTCGACCACATCGCAGGCCTGCTGGGGAACCTCCTTGATGTTGTACATGTAGAGGTGCTGGATGACGTCCTCGATGCTGTCGGTGACATTGTCCAGGTCGAGCGCCAGGTCGGAGATGTCCTCTCGCTCGAGCGGGGCGACAAACTCACCGGCCAGATTGGTGTAGATCTCATGGTTGACCTGGTCCGCATCGTGCTCGATGCGGTGGGCCTCGGTGAGCTTCTCGAAGATGGTGTCGGGATCGTACGTGTCGACGATCGCCGCCAGCAGGTCGGCCTCCAGGCAGGCGAATTCCGCCTGACGCCTGAAAGCCTCAAAGTAGTCGAAGCGCTTGCTCTTTCCAAACATTCAGGTCCTCCCCTACCAGGCGCCAAGCCGCTGCAAGGCAGGATACACCATCGCCCGCCGCCGCCCTGAAGGCATTTGCCGCCCTTTAGAGGTCGATGGAGGGGTCGTCGGCGAGGTACTGCCCGATCACGCGCTTGGTGGCGATGCGCACCATCACCTCGTCGGTGCCCTCGGCGATCTGGTTGCCGCGGCAATCGCGCCAGATGCGGGAGACCCGGGTGACATCGGTGTACCCGATGCCGCCAAAGATCTGCAGCGCATCGCTTGCCACCTCCGTCGCCGCACGGGGGACGTAGCGCTTGAGCAGCGCCGTCGACAGGCGGCTGCCCGGCTTTCCGGCATCAAACTCGCTCAGGGTCTGGTACAGCAGCAGGCGCATGGTGCGGACCTTGACCTCCATGTCCGTGAGCATGGCGCCGACCTGCTGGTAATCGGAGATGGGCTTGCCAAAGGAGGTGCGCTGCTGCGCATAGCGGGCGGCATCAGTAAGCGCCGCCCGAGCCAGGCCCACACTGGCCGCGCAGACGATGCAGCGGCCCATCTCAAAGCAGCGCAGCAGGCGCTTGGAACCCTCGCCGCGGCTTCCCACCAGCTGGCTGGGGTCCACATGGACATGGTTGAAGTCGACCATGCAGAAGGGGTTCATCTCCTGGCCGACCTTGGTCATGTGGATGGTCGAGACGCCCTCGCTCCCGAGGGGGATGAGCCACAGCGAGAGGTTGTCGGATTCCGAAATGTCGCCGTCCCTGGCCACGACCAGCAAATACGGCAGAAACTCGCCGTTCACCACAAAGGTCTTGCGACCGTCGAGATACAGCTCGCCGTCCTGCTCGGTGACAGTGGTCTTGAGGCCAAAGGTGTCGGAACCGGCGGTGGGCTCGGACATAGCCAGCGAGAAGCCCGTCGACCCGGTGGACTGAAAGAGCTTGTTGGCAAGGGCCACCTGGTCGGCATTGCCCATCTCGCCCACCAGCTCCAAGGTGATGGCCTGCGACTGGAACGGCAGCGAGGCGCCGGCGATGCGCGACAGCTCCTCGATGATGAGGCCCTGCTGGGTGATGCTGTCAGAGGTGCCGCCCAGCTTTTCCGGGATGCCCACATAGCCCAAGCCGGCATCGAGGTACGCGCGGGACACTTCGTCGGGAATTCCCTGGTCGTTGCACCACAGGCGGATGTTGTCCTCGGTGAGGTACGTGCGGCCAAACTCACGGGCGCGCTTGACCAGCCGATGCTGCTCGGCAGAAAACGAGAAATCCATAGAAATCCGTGCCCCCTTGCGACGTCAGTGCTTGAGATCGGCGCCTTCCATGCGCTGCCGGAGGGCCTTCAAGTCAATCTTGCCGTTGGAGGTGCGTGGCATCTGGTCTATGACGAGCACGGTGTCAGGCACCTTGCAACGCTCAATCTTACCGTACGCAAACTCCCGAAGCTCCTTGGGGCTGTCGACAAGCCCCTCCCCGGGGGCCACGAAGAGACAGGTCCGCTGGCCGAGCTCCTCGTCGGGGTAGCCGAGCAGGCGAGTCTCGGCGATGTCGTCGCGTCCGTTGTAGACGCTTTCGACCTCCACGGGATAGATGTTCATCCCCCCGCGGATGATCATGTCCTTGAGCCGCCCCACCACGCGCAATGCGCCCTGCTCCGTAAGCTGCCCCAAGTCGCCGGTGAGAAATCGCCCCTGGGCGTCAAACTGCCGGGCGGTGCGCTCGGGCTCGTTCACATAGCCCGTCATGAGACCCGGCGTGGCGCAGGCGATCTGCCCGGTGACGCCAGCGGGGAGCTCCTCGCCGTGAGGTCCCACGATCCAGACCTTGACCCCGTCGCAGGGCAGTCCGGCGCTGTGATAGCGAATCTCCTCGGAGTCGTCGTAGCGCGCGCAGGTGACGGCCGACGAGGTCTCGGTCATGCCGTACGAGGAGAGCAGCCGCGTCCCAAAGCGCTTCTCGTAGCGCTCGATGATGTCCGGAGAGGTGATGTCTCCGGCGATGATGCCGGTGCGCAGGCAGCTCAGGTCGTAGCCGTGTTCCTCGGCCGTCTTATAGTCCCTGATATACATCGTGGGCACGCCAAAGTAGACGGTGCAGCCCTCGGAGACGATGCGCTCGCAGCTGGCCTGCGACCTGTAGTGGTCCATGAACACCAGGCGTCCGCCCGAGATGAGCGGGACCAGCAGCCCCGGCCCCATCCCAAAGATGTGGCCAAAGGACATGGGCACGTAGTAGACGTCATCGGGGCCCACCTGCAGAGCCTCCGCCTGCCAGCGGGCGGGCAGCAGATGGGCGTTGGCGTCGTGCATGACGCCCTTGGGCTTTCCGGTGGAGCCGGAGGTGTAGATGATGCACGAGGTGTTGTGCGGCCAGGGATGGGTGGAAGGCTCCATCCAGGTGGTGAGGTCGGAGGAGAGCCCCTCTGCGTGGCTCTTTGCCGCCCCCAGAGGCAGGGGCGCCAAGGGGTCGAGGGCGGTGTGCAGGCCGGCGCAGCCAGCCACGGCCTGCTCATAAGCAAAGGTCCGGGCATCGCCGGCGACGGAGCCGCGTACTACCAGCACCGGGCCGGTAAAGCCCAGGCTGCGGGCCATGTCGTAATGCTCCTGGCCATAGGTAATCAGGCAGGCTGGCCTCACCTCGCCCAAGGTGACCCTCAGCGTGTCCGGCTGAACGTTGCCCACCAGCGGAACGATCACCGACCGGCACGCGCAGATGGCAACCCGCACGGCGATGAACTCGGCCCAGTTGGGCAGGATCACCACCACCCCGTCATCGGGCGCCACCCCGCAAGAACGCAGGAAACGCCCGACGGCGAGGCCTTCGTCGAGCACCTGCTCTCGGCTCATCCGACGCACGCCGTCCGAGACCAGCTCGCGACGTGGGTCGGTATCGACAAGGGAGCAGAGCAGTTCAAGAACGGTAGACCTGTCGACGGACGTTTCCTGCATCTCAGTCATCCTTGGTTGATCCTAACCCCAGCGGTACTCGACTCCCATGGTCCCCTGCGGGAAGGTCCACTTCTCAAGACCGGTCTTGCCGCAGAGGATGCGGCAGGTGCCGCACTCAAGACAGCCCGCGTAATCAAAAGACTTCTTGCCGTCTTCGTCAAGCTTGTAAAGACCCGCGGGGCAGCAAATCATGAGTTTGTGGAAATCGGCGTCGGAGATGTCCTCCTTGACGACGATATGGGGGTTGGCCTCGTCCACGTTGAACTTGTCGATTGCCAGCTTGGCGTCGACGTTCACCTGGGGGCGCTCACTGGTCTGCTCGCTCACAGCGCCTTCACCGCCTTCCGGACATCACCGAGGATGCTGAACAAGCCGATCTCCTTGACCGGGCCCATGAGCTTCTGCTTGAGCGGGGTGGCCTCGGTCTTGCCGTCGACCACAAACATGCTGAGCATGATCTTCTCGATCATGGACGGGTACTGGCTGAACATGCGGCCAAAGCCCTCCATGGTCTCGGGCCACTTCTGCACGGCCTTGATGTCGCGCATCACGAAGCTGTTCTCCATCTTGGTCTTGTACGAGGAGAGCTTGGCCTCCGAGTAGTCCTCGGCGTCGAGGGCCTCGATGGCGGCCTCGGCGGCCATCTGGCCGGAGGCTACGGCAAAGTCCATGCCGCGCACGAGGTAGCCCAGGTTGATGCAGAGCATGGCCGCGTCGCCGGTGACCAGCACGCCGTTGCCCACCATCTTGGGAAGCATGTTGTAGCCGCCTTCGGGAACCATATGGCCCGGGTACTCGATGGTCTTGCCGCCCTCGATGAGGGGCGCCACCGCGGGGTGGTTCTTGAGGTTCTCGACCATCTGGGGCACGGAGACGTCGCCCTTGGGAGTGTCGCCCAGGGTCGCCACCACACCAAGCGAGACGCTGGTCTTGTTGGTGTAGATGATGCCGCCGCCGATGCGGCCGGCAGTGGCGTCGCCCGCAAAGAGCCAGGCAGTGCCCTCGCCGGGAGCCAGGTTGAAGCGGTCGTTGATGACGTCCTCGCCAAGCTCGATGACCTCTTTGGCGCCCACGGCCATCTGGGAAGGCGAGGGCTCGGGGAGGAATCCGAGCTGCTGGGCAAGCAGCGAGTTGACGCCGTCGGCCAGGATGACGATGGGGGCGTGGAGCTCGTCGTCGCCCGCCACGACGCCCTGGACCTTGCCGTCGTTGACGATCAGGCTGTCGACGCGGATGCCGTAGATGCACTCGACACCGGCGTTCTCGGCCTGCTCGGCCAGCCACTGGTCAAACGGGCCGCGCAGCACCGTGTAGGAGTCCTGTCCCTCCTCGCCCAGCTTGGGCGAGGTGAAGTCCACGGTGAAGTTGCTCTCAGCGGTCATGAGCGAGATCTTCTCGTGCGTGACCTTGCGCTCGATGGGGGCTTCCTTCTCGAAGTTAGGGAATACCTTCTTGAGCGAATGGCTGTAGAAGCGGCCGCCGGTCATGTTCTTGGAGCCCGCGTAGTTGCCGCGCTCAATCATCAGGACGGCTTTTCCTGCCTGCGCCAGCGTGTATGCGGCGACGCATCCGGCAAAGCCAGCGCCCACGACGATGACGTCGGCGTCGTACTCAATCTCCTCTGCCATGCCTGTCCCCTCCTTTTCTCCTTTGCATGAAACCATCCCCCGCACGGACGCCACGAGCGTGTACGGGGGATGGTCTCCTACTTCAATTTCAATTTACTGAAGCTTCTCAGCAAGCTTGGGAACGACGTCGTAGATGTCGCCGACCAGACCATAGTCCGCCTGGTTGAAGATCGGAGCGGTCTTGTCCTTGTTGATGGCAAAGATGGTCTTGGCGTTGGAGACGCCCACCATGTGCTGCATCTGACCGGAAATGCCCAGGGCCAGGTACACGTCGGGGTTGGTGACCACGCCGGAGACGCCGATGTAGGCCTCGCGGGGCAGCCAGCCCTCGGCCTCGGCCACAGGACGCGAGCAGCCCAACTCGGCGCCCATCTTGCCGCACAGGTCGCGGACCATCTGCAGGTCCTCCTCGGCGGCGATGCCGCGGCCCACGCCCACGATGCGCTTGGCAGCGGTGAGGTCGACGTCGGCCTTGGGGAGCTGCTCGGTGGACTTGACGGTCAGGGCGCTGGCGGGCTCGACCCACGCGACCTCGGTCACGGTGTCGGTGCCGGTGGCGGCGGGAGCATCGCCAAAGGTGGCGGCGCTGGCCGTGTAGATGGCGGGGGTGGCGGCGGGCTTGACGGTGCGGTGGCCCACACCGCCGAAGTACATGACCTCGGCGGTGCCGTCGGCGTTGATCTTGACGGCGTCGGTCACCACGGCGGTGCCGCGACGGGCGGCCAGGCGGCCGATGACGACCTTGATGGCTGCGGTGGGCTCGGCCACGATCATCTCGGGGGACTGAGCGTCAACCAGGGCAGCGATGGTGTCCACGGAGGACTCGACCATGGCGCCGGCGGGGACGGCGACCTTCAAAACCTCATCGGCCACGCCGGTGACGGCGGCAGCGTCGGTGAGGGCGACGAGCTGGACCTGGTCGGCCAGCGTGCGCACGCCAGCGGCAAGCTCGCGGGCGGCCTTCTCGTTCTGAGCGATAACCCATGCCTTCATAGTGTTGGTCTCCCTCTCTTAGCGGAGCGCTTCAGCGAGCGCAGCAGCGAACTTGTCGATGTCGCCATCCACGGAGGCGTCGAAGACCTCGCGCTTGCGGTCGGCAGGCGCAGGGGCCACGGTCTCAATGATGTCGATGGCCTTGGTGGTGTCGGAGCCCAGGTCGGCAGCGGTCCACTCGGTGACGGGGAGCTTGCCGGCCTTGAGGATGTCGCGCATCGAGGGAATGCGGGGCTCGACGATGTCGGAGGTGACGGCGACAACGGCGGGCAGGGGCACGTCGATGGTCTGAACCTCGGTCTCGGTGGTGCGCTCGACGGTGATGGAGCCCTCGCCGGCGGTGATCTTGGAGACTCCGTTCACGACGGGCCAGCCGAGAAGCTCGCCCACCTGGATGCCTACCTGCTGGGCATAGGTGTCGGCGGAGCCAGCGCCAAAGACGATGAGGTCGAAGTTGCCGGCCTTCTGGGCGCCGGCCACGATGGCCTTGGCGGTGACGTTGGCGTCGGCGTCCTGGAAGGTGTCGTCGGCCACCATGAACAGCTGCTTGGGGCCACGGGCCAGGATGTTCTTGCGCTGCTTGGTGTCGTTGATCGAAGCGGGGCCCACCGTGATGGCGGACACGTTGGCGCCCTCGATCTGGGCGGCAGCCTCGATGGCGTTCTGATCGTAGCTGCTGATGACCGGCTTGGCGATGGAGAAGTCGAGCTTGCCATCGGCGGTCGTCTGGATGTCCTGATCGTCGGGGACGATCTTGAGCGAAACCAGCACCTCCATGGTTGTTCCTTTCCTTGTGAGCCGCCCGCGTCAGGCGACCGATTGGCGTTTGCGTCGATACGTTATTGGCTCCCCCGGAGGGGGGGGATCTTGCTTATGAAGTGAGCGTGGGGCGACTACTTGCGGGCGTAGCGCTTGGCCAGCTGACGGCCGCAGATGTAGACCATGATCTCGTCGGTGCCGCCGGCGATCTGGTTGCCGCGCAGGTCCTTCCAGATGCGGCCCAGACGGGTCTCGGTGGTGTAGCCCAGGCCGGCGTAGATCTGAAGGGCGTCAGAGGCGACCTCGGTGCAGGCCTTGGCGCCGTAGTACTTGAGCAGCGCCGACTCCATCTGGGTGGACTTGCCCTGATCCATCATCCACAGCACCTTGTAGAGCAGGCTGCGGGTGTTCTGGAGCTTGGCCTCCATCTCGGTCAGGTGATACATGATCATCTCCTGACGGGCGATGGGCATACCGAAGGTGATGCGCTCGGTGGCATAGGCGGCGGCGTCGTCCATGGCGGCCTGAGCCATGCCGAGGCCCTGGGCCACGATGAGGGCGCGCTCCATCTCAAAGTTCTTCATCATGTTCATGAAGCCGGCCTTGCGCTCGCCCACCAGCATGTCCGGGGTGAGCTTGACGTTGTCGAGGTAGAGCTCGCAGAACGGCATGATGGTCTGGCCGATCTTCACCAGCGGGGCGGTCTTGATGCCGTCGAGGTTCATGGGAACCAGCCACATGGTCATGTCGCGGTTCTTGCGGTCGGGGTCCTCTTCCTTGGCCACGATCAGGCAGTACGGGAGCTTCTCGCCCTCGGTGACCCAGGTCTTCTGGCCGCTGAGGATGAAGGAGCCGTCGGCCTGCTCGCGGGTGACGGAGGTCATGGCCGCGTTGTCAGAGCCAGCGGCAGGCTCGGAGAAGCCCAGCGAGAAGATGGGGTGTCCGGTGTGCTCGTAGGCGTCGAGGCACATCTTGACCTGGTCCTCGTTGCCCATGTCGAGCATGTCGACCATGGCCAGGGTGTTGTTGAGGAACGGCATCACGGCGCCGGTGGCGTGGCCCACGGCCTCGGTGAGAACGCCCAGGGTGACCTTGTCGCAAGGAACTCCGCCGTACTCCTCGGGGATGCCCATGTAGCCGAAGCCAGCGTCGAGGTAAGCGCGGGACACGGACTCGGGCAGACCGTGCTGGTCGTACCAGGCGTTGATCTTCTCCTCGTCAAAGTAGCGGTCAGCAAACTCGTTAACGCTGTCGACAAGAAGCTCCTGCTCGTCAGTCAGGGAAAAATCCATGTCGCGTTCTCCTTTCGGCGGCCGATTCCGGTCGCATTCTGAAAACCGGGTACAAACCCATGAAGCCTCGTATGGCTACGGCTACAGAGTACGAGCCTGAAATCGGGTATTAAACGGTCAATATATTATTACTGTCCGTATATGTTTATTTACACATAAAGATTATTTTCGTTTTGGTTGTATTAGCAACGTAATTACTCTCTTACATAATCAGAATTAATCTCTTATCTGTCATAGCTTATGGACAAATATTCATTTTTGTGTATTTTATTCATTCACCCGTTTGCAATCCCCGCTCTATACGCCAGTGGCTGCCGCTTGACCCGCCGCTTCCCATCTCCCTTGCGAATCACGTGCCAACCAGAGGGTTCGCCGCCAGTTCGCATATCAGCGCTCAGAGCCGCTCCGATTTTGGCGTGCATCACACCTTGTCCCAGGTTTTCGAGGCACCATCCAGGACAAGGTGTCTCGGAACCGGTTTTCACTCCACGTTTTGGAGTGGGGAGGGCGACGCAGCTCGACAGCACCCCATGCAGAGCGCCCTGGGGAGAAATCTCCAGGGAGGTCGTCGTCTTAGTCCTAGAGGGGGTCGGCGCTTTTCGCATGAGTTGCATAAAAATGAATACTATTCGATATATATACATATATATGCATATAATTCTCGGCCATTCATGTTATGGCCCTAAAAACGTAGAGATACCTCGAAATACCGCGTATGCAGTACCGTTTGTTGCCGACGAGCCATGTAAAGGCCCAGTTGGCGGTCGGCGGCGACGGTGTCGGCAGTCCTCAGGACTTATGTATACGCGGTATTTCGAGATATCTCTACGTTTTCAGACGCCCTTGCAAGACGTCTTTCAAACATATTCGCAGATCTGCATATCCAATATCGTATATGCAGATTTGCGCATGGCGCGCGACGCGGACACCCGGGTCGGCCCATCGCGACAGACCTCTCAGCGCTGCAAAGTGCGCAATGTGAGCTCGGTGGGGGCGGCGCCGCAGCTGGGCAGGGGCAGGGGCAGAAGCGGAGAAGTGTCAGGCGGGAGCCGGGCAGCGGTCCACGGCAGCCGGAGGCGCCGTGGCGAGCCGACCCTCCCGCTAGCCGAGACTTCCCTGCAGCTCTGCACCGCAGATCCGCCTCATCGGCACCTTTGCATCCGTTATTCGTTTGCAAGCAGCATCTCCGCACCCAACTTCCACAAGTCCCCTTGAACACTTTTCCAGGCGGCACTGGTTGCAGTATTGTGAATCGCTGGGTTTCTCGCACTCACCTTCATTCCGGTTCACAACGTTTGAGGAGGATTCAATGTTCACTGGTAATGCTCCGCGTCCGCTGGAGGGCATCAAGGTCGTTGAGATGGCCACCTTCATCGCCGTTCCCGCAGCCGCCAAGTTCCTCGCCGACATGGGCGCTGACGTAATCAAGGTCGAGGCTCCCGCCGGCGACTTTGTCCGCTGGTCCGGCGCCAACGAGGGCCGTCCCGAAGACCCGCTGGAGAACACCACCTTTGACCTCGAGAACGGCAACAAGCGCTCCATCGCCATCAACGTCAAGGACCCCGAGGGTCGCAAGATCCTCGACAAGCTCATCGACCAGTGCGACATCTTCCTCACCAACTGGCGCCCAGCAGCTCTCGAGCGCCAAGGTCTCGACTACGAGTCCCTCAAGGCCAAGTACCCGGCACTGGTCTACGGCTCGCTGACCGGCTACGGCGACGAGGGCCCCGACAAGGACCTCCCCGGCTACGACACCACCGCCTTCTTCACCCGTGGCGGCATCCTGGGCTCGCTCTACGACGCCGATGAGAGCCCCATGATGCTCATCAACGGCCTGGGTGACCACCAGGCAGCCTACATGCTGGCTGCCGGCATCATGGCCGCCCTCTTCCGCGCCAAGCAGACCGGCCAGGGCGAGCACGTCTCGGTCAACCTGCTGCACGCCTCCATCTTTACCCAGGGCATCATGGTCCTGGCCGCCCAGTACCCGGATGTGGGCCACAAGTACCCCACCCGCCGCGTCGACGTGGACAACCCCCTCACCGGTGCCTACAAGACCAGCGACGGCCGTTGGCTCTGGATCACCATGCCTCAGCACGACCGCTTCTATCCCAAGTTCATGACCGTCATCGGCCGTGAGGACCTGGCCGACCACCCCGTCTACGGCCACCTCATCAAGATGATCTCTGAGGGCAAGAGCCGCGAGCTCTACGACATCATCGTCGAGGCCTTTGCCAAGAAGACCCTGAAGGAGTGGATCGACGCCCTCACCGAGGCCGACATCCCCAACGCCCCCGCGCAGGTCTGGGAGGAGGTCCTCGAGGACAAGCAGGCCTGGGCCAACAAGGTCTTCTTCAAGAGCATGCATGAGAACGGTCGCGAGGCAATCGAGATCCGCACCCCGGTCAACTTCGAGGAGACCCCCGCTCCCGGCGAGACCCCCTCGCCCACTCTGGGCAAGCAGTCCGTCGAGGTTGTCAAGGAGCTGGGCTACTCCGACGAGGAGGCCAAGCAGCTGCTTGACAACAAGGTCATCCGCGAGTGGCACGTGGGCGAGAACCCCTTCAAGTTCTAAGCCAGCGCGCACAAGCCCGCTCCAGACACAAGCCCGTCCGGCAATCACGCCGGGCGGGCTTTCTCGTTGGCAAGAGATTGGATGTGAGCCCGCATCAGGAGGATGAACGCGGCCATGCACCCCAAGGACGCTGCCCCATCCGCACTTGTAACTAGACGATAGTCGAGTTTGTACATTGCCCGTCTTCGGTCTCCGCTCAATACTGAGATTGCCGTCAAGAGAATACGACGGAATCTGCAACAGTTTTGGAGGTCGCCCATGTTCACTGGAAACGGTCCCAAGCCCCTCGAGGGCGTGCGCGT
>OMWF01000149.1 GCA_900314665.1 uncultured Actinomycetes bacterium | reverse complement strand
GACATCCAGGTGACGGTGGCCCGCACCACCGCCTCCTGCATCTCCTGCGGGGACTGCTGCCAGGTCTGCCCCACCGGCGCCCGGCGCACCACCGAGAGCGCCGGCACCTCGTTCACGGCCACCTCCGTCGCCCACTGCGTGGGCTGCGGCACCTGCCTTGCCGTCTGCCGGCGCCAAGGCGTGGACCTGGGGGTCGCCGACGGCCACGAGCTCACGCGGGGTCTCGCCGAGCGAGCCCGGGCCAACGAGGACGCCCTCCTGCGCCGGCGCGAGCAGCGCGAGGCCCGCCGCCGGGCGGCCGAGGAGCGTCGCGACCGGCGCATCAGGGAGCAGAAGGAGGGCCTGGAGGGCCGCTCCCCCATCAAGGAGCGTTCGTCGGAGGGAGAGCCGGCCGCAGACAGCGCCGCGAGCCCTGCCGACTCGCCCTTGGCAGCCTCCGCCGGCGCGCCCGACGGCACCGTAGCGCCGCCGCCCTGGCCTGCCGACTCGCCGCAAGCCCACACCAGTCAAGGAGGCCTCGATGGGTGATTGGCTCGATGACATCATCGATATCACCAACAGCATCAACGACATCCAGAAGGATGTCACCGATATGAGCAAGGGAATCACCAGCCCCCGCACGGTTCAGCGCACCGAGACCAAGACGCCCTGGGACCCCACCCGCTATGCCGAGACCCCCAGCATCGCCTACGACCAATGCTCGCGGCACCGGGTCCCCTCCTCCGGCTGTCATGAGTGCGCCGACATCTGCCCGGAGCGCGCGCTGTTCATCGACTCCGAGGGGGACGTGGTCATCGACTCCAAGGCCTGCCTGGGCTGCGGGCTCTGCTCGGCGGTCTGCCCCACCGAGGCCCTGGCACTCGGCCGTTTCGACCCCAAGGCGCTGGTGACCGCCATCGCCCTCCGCGCCGAGGACACCGAAGTGGCCTACCTGACCTGCTCCCAGATCCCCCGCAAGGTCACCCCCGACCCGCGAATCA
The DNA here is from genome assembly GCA_900314665.1 of uncultured Actinomycetes bacterium. Lineage (GTDB taxonomy): Bacteria > Actinomycetota > Coriobacteriia > Coriobacteriales > RUG033 > RUG033. The sequence continues at coordinate 11,781 of OMWF01000149.1, read as the reverse complement.
CGGTGCTGCCCTGCCTGGGCGTGCTCACCCGCGAGGTCATCTACGCGCTTCTCGCCGAGCATCCCAACCTGGCCATATTCCTGCCCCTCGAGGCCTGCCAGAACTGCGATTGGGGCGTTGGCGAGAAGCTCTACACGCAGGCCATCGACGAGGCCGAGCGCTGGAGCGGCCGGGCCGTGGGATACGAGAACAACAAGAGAGCGCTCAAGCTGGGCCCCAACCGCGACACGCAGCGCCAGAAGTTTGTCAAGGACGCCATGACCGAGCTGGGCGGCAAGGTCATCCGCAGCACCCCCACCGGGCGCAAGGTCTCCCGCGTCACCGACCTGCTGCGCGGCAACCCCCTCACCATCTTTGCCGAGCGCTTTGGAGCCTTTACCAAGTCCGACGTCGAAGGCGGGGCGCAGCCGGCCATGGGCTCGAGCAGGGCCGTGCTGCTGGCCGCCATCGACGCGCACCGGGGCGCGGCGGGCAAGGTGAAGGTCATCGTGAGCAAGACCAAGGCCGACCGCTGCACGGGCTGCAAGTCCTGCGTCAAGGCCTGCCCGCTGGGCGCCCGCCACCTGGCGGACGGCATCGCCGCCGTCGAGCGCCGGCTGTGCCTGGACTGCGGGCTGTGCGCCGAGGTGTGCCCCGCGGACGCCATCGGCCGGGTGCGCATCAACGGGCGGGTGCTGGTGGGGCTCTCCGCCAAGCCCCAGCCCATCGACCCGGTCAAGGTGACCACCGACATCGTGCCCACCAACGTCAAGAAGGTGCTTATCGCCATGGGCGAAAGCGACGAGAAGGAGCAGGAGCAGCAGCAGAAGACCCGTCCCTCATCAAAGAAGACGGGTGCCAGCCCGAGGCAGGCCCAGCTGCCCGCCTCCAACGCGGATGATAGGGAGTAGCGCGTGCCCCGCCTGCCTGTGCCGCGCGAGCAGCGGTTTGCCGTGCTCCTCAAGGTGCGAGACCTGATCGACGCGGCCGTAGGCGGAGGCCGGCAGCTCTCAGGAGCCCGCGTGCTGCGGCTCGTGCTCGAGCTGCTGGGGTCGCGCTGCATGGTGAGCGACGGCCCCGCCTTCTTCAAGGACTACGGGCGCAGCCAAGGCTACGACATCCCTCCCTACGCCTACGCCGGCAGCGGCGACATCCGCGAGGTGCTGCGGGACGCCGGCGTGACCACGGTGCGCGGCTGGTACGCGACCGTCGGCGTTGGAGACGACCTCTTCGAGCATCTGGGAGAAGTACGCCTGGTGGTGCCCATCAACAAGTCCTACCAGCATCGATGCTATCCCATCCCGCCCACCGACGATGAGCTGACCGACGGCTACGCGCTCGCTTTGGCCCGGCACCTGATCGACTTTGCCACCAGCGCCGAGCCGGTGGCGCCGCCGCCCGGCATCAAAGCCGGGACGGTGGTGTTCTAGAGCCGCTGCGCGGGCACCCTCGCCCGATCCCCTGCGCGACCCCTGCCGCTCAACCGGGTCGGTGGATCTCCACCTCGGCGGCTCCCGCTCAGGTGAGACCCCCGCTAACGGCGTCTGAAGCCGCGGCGATCACGTCCGGAGCGGAGGCGCGCCTGCGCCGAACCCCCGCCGGAGCGCGTCCATGAGCCCTTGACCGGACCGGACGGCTTCTTCTCCCCCTCCTTCCTGGCGTCGGGGGCACCCGCCTCGCGGGCGGCAGCGCGGGCTGCGGGGGCCTCGTGCCGAGCCACCCCGTCAGCCCCCTCAGGTGCGGAGTAGTTGGCCAGGTCGGCATCGTCCACATCGCGCTGCACCGCCGCCACCAGCAGCTTGAGCAGATCGATGGCGGCCGGCAGCAGCGGCTGCCGACGATCGACCGGGAAGGTGAAGCGCTTGCGGCGGGCGATGTAGGTGCCGCCCTGGCGGGTGGCCTCGCCAAAGCCGTGGCGGGGCTTCTCGACCGGGGAGACGACGAGCTTGCTCCCCTGCAAGGTGACCGAGTCGGCGCCCAAATCGGCGGCAAGCGCCTTGACCCGCGAGCGGTCGAGCAGGTTGAGGGCCGGCTCCGGAAGCTCGCCGTAGCGGCTCGTGAGGTCGTCGGCGATGCGGTTCAAGGTGGCCTCGTCGGATGCTGCGGCAATGCGCCGGTAGTAGAGCACGCGCTCGTCGGCCGCCGGCAGGTACTCCTCCGGCAGGAAGTACTGCACCGGCAGCTCCACCTTGATGTCCGCGTAGGCGATGCCGCCCTCGCCGCGAGCCTGGGCCACCGCCTCAGAGAGCATCTGGCTGAAGAGGTCAAAGCCCACGGCGCTCATGTTGCCGTGCTGCTCGGCGCCGAGCAGGGTGCCGGCGCCGCGGATCTCAAGGTCCTTCATCGCGATCTTCATGCCGCTGCCCAGCTCCTGATGCTCGGCGATGGCCTCCAAGCGCTCCACCGCCTGCTCGGTCAGGCGGGCGGTGGAGGGGAACATGAAGTAGGCGAAGGCCTGGGTCCCCGACCTTCCCACCCGTCCCTTGAGCTGGTAGAGCTGGGCCAGGCCCAGACGCTGGGCGTCCTCGATGATGAGGGTGTTGGTGTGGGGGTTGTCGATGCCACTCTCGATGATGGTGGTGGCCACCAGCACGTCGACCTGGCCGGCGGCGAAGGACTCCATGGCGGCCTCCACCTCGCGCGGGGTCATCTGGCCGTGAGCCACTCCGATGCGGGCCTCCGGGGCGGCCTGGTGCACCCGCTCCACCGCGTCGTCGATGTCCTTGACCCGGTTGGAGACGTAGTAGACCTGGCCCTTGCGCGCTACCTCGTAGCGGATGGCCTGGCTCACCACGTCTGGGTCCCACTCGCCCACATGCACCTTGACCGGAATGCGATGGCCCGGCGGGGTGTTGATGATGGACATGTCGCGCACCCCCGAGAGCGCCATCTGCATGGTGCGTGGGATGGGCGTGGCGGACATGGCGAGCACGTCGACCTGCTCGCGCAGGTTCTTGAGCTGCTCCTTGTGCTGGACGCCAAAGCGCTGCTCCTCATCGATGATGATGAGGCCCAGGTCCTTGGGGTTCACGTCCGAGGAGAGCAGCCGATGCGTGCCCACCAGCACGTCGACCTTGCCCTGCGAGAAGTCCACCAGCGCTTGGTCCTGCTCCTTGGCGCTCTTGAAGCGGCTCAGCACCTCGACGCGCACCCCGTAGGGGGCCATCCGCTCGGAGAAGGTGGTGTAGTGCTGCTGGGCCAGGATGGTGGTGGGGCAGAGCAGCATTACCTGGCGATGGTCCTGCACCGCTTTGAAGGCCGCCCGCACTGCCACCTCGGTCTTGCCAAAGCCCACGTCGCCGCAGATGAGGCGGTCCATGGGCTTATCGGACTCCATGTCCGCCTTGACGTCGGCCACGGCGGCCAGCTGGTCGGCGGTCTCCTCGTAGGGGAAGTCCTCCTCCATCTCACGCTGCCAGGGTGTGTCCGGTGAGTACCTGAATCCCGTCACCGTGCTGCGCCGCGCGTACAGGTCGACCAGGTCGAAGGCGAGCTTCTTGGCGGCCTTGCGGGCCTTGCCGGTGGCCCTCGTCCAGTCGGTGGTGTTGAGGCGGGTCAGGCGGGGCGGGGCGGCGGTGGGCCCCACAAAGCGGGTGACCCGGTCGATCTGCTCGACCGGCACAAAGAGCTTGTCGCCCTTGGCGTACTCGAGCACCAGGTAATCGCGCTCGATGCCGGCGACCTCCTGGCGCACAATCTCTTTGAAGAGGGCGATGCCGTGGGTCGCGTGCACCACGTAGTCCCCCGGCTTGTAGGGGAAGGTGACCTCGGTGGGGTCGACCGTGCGGTGGACCCGCTTGCGCACGGTGCGCGGATTCACGTCGGCCACCGAGACGATGCCTAGATGGGCGGCAGGGATGATAAGCCCGGAGGGGACGTCCACGTCGGTCACGGTCACCACGTCAGGCCTGAGAGCATCGGTAGAAGCTCCCGGCTCCAGCTGCTCGACCAGGGGCAGCGCGTGCTCTACCAGCTCCAGACGCATCGATTCGCGAGCGCGGAAGTCGGGAATCGAGAGCACCGCGGCACCACCCGAGGAGAGCAGGGAATGCAGCAGGGCAAAGAGCCGGTCGGGCGATCCTGCCACCTCCGGGCGCCGCACGGCAAGCTCGGCGTCGACCGCTCCGCCCACCCGCAGGATGGAGAGGAGCGAGAGGCGCTGCTGCATCCCGAAGTCGAGGCCGGCCGGGGGCAGGTAGAGACCCTCCAGGGATTGGCCCGCCTGCTGGCTTGCCGCCGTGGCCTCATCGTAGGCGCGCGAGGCGTCGTCAAAGAGGGCGCGGGGCTCGGCCACCACGATAAGGGCGTCCTTGGCGGCGTGGGCGAGCGGCGAGCCGACCTCCTCATAGAGGTAGGGCAGGTAGCGCTCGAAGCCGGGAAAAGCCACCTGCTGGCCGAGCAGCTCCACATCGCGGGCCGCCTCCTTGGAGTTGCGGGTCTTGGGCTCCAGCAGGCGGGCCGCCCGCCGCACCGCCGAGCGCTCGAGCGGCACCTCGGTGGCCGGAAAGACCTCGAGGCTGGAGAGGTCGCCGATGGTCTGGCCGGTGGTGGCCACGATGCGACGCAGGCCGTCGACCTCGTCGCCAAAGAACTCGATGCGCACCGGATTGGTGGAGTCTGCGGGAAAGATGTCGACCGTGTCGCCGTGGACGGCAAAGGTGCCCGGCCCGTCCGCCCGGTCTGCCCGCACGTAGCCCCGACGCACGAGCTGGTCCGGCAGCTCCTCGTAAGCCATGCCGGACCCAAGCTCACGGCCCACCTCAAACGTCAGCGGAGCGGCGATATCCACCGAGCCGCCGGGGACGCAGCGCAGGAGCGCCCGGGCTGAGGACACCACCACGCAGGGAGTACCGCAGCGCAGCGCATGGATGGCCCGCAGGCGCTCACCGATGACCGCAGGGTCAGCAGCGACGGTCGACCAGGGGCTGTCCTGGCGCTCGCTGATCCGGCGCACCTTATCGCGCCCCAGGTAGGCCGCCACCGTGTTGGCAAAGCGAGAGGCGGCGTCCTCGCCCGGGACCACCACGCAGATGAGGCGCGGACGGCGCGCATAGAGCAGGGACACGATGAGGGGCCGCGCCGAGTTGGGCACCGCCAGACCGGCGTCCTGGCCCTCGTCGAGCTTCTTGGTGACGGGCGCCAGGGCGCCGCTGGCCTCGAACTGCCTCACCAACGCATCAATCAGCATCTGCGGTACGTACCTCCACATACGGCAAAAGCCCGCGCGACGAGATGCCGAGCGGGTAGGATGGGCTTCAGATAGCTCGGTCCCGCCGCCTCCACGGCGACTGGACCTCTCGGGGATGGTACCATGCGCGCCGGGCACCCAAAAGGAGGCGGCGCGTCAGAGGAGAGGAAGACCCATGCCACGCGAATCCAAGAAGGCGAGACGTGAACGCGCCCTGGCAATCTGCGATCGCATGGACGAGCACTACCCGCTCGCCGAGTGCGCCCTGACCCACCGCAACCCCTTCGAACTCACCATCGCGGTAATGCTCTCGGCTCAGACCACCGACGCCGCGGTCAATAAGGTGACGCCCGAGCTCTTCAGGCGCTGGCCCACCCCCACCGCCCTGGCTGGCGCCGACACGGCCGAGGTGGAGGAGGTCATCCGCTCCATTGGCTTTCACCACAGCAAGGCCAAGAACGCCGTGGCCTGCGCCCAAACCCTCATCGCCGACTTTGGCGGAGAGGTGCCCCGCACCCTGCGTGAGCTCGAGACCTTGCCCGGAGTGGGACGCAAGACCGCCAACGTGGTGCTCACCGAGGCCTTTGGCCTGGTCGAAGGCATCGCGGTGGACACCCACGTGTTTCGCATCATGCACAAGCTGCGGCTCGCCTTCGCCGACACTCCGCTTGAAACCGAGCAGGAGCTGCTCGCCTTGCTCCCGCGCGAGAAGTGGGGGCCCGTCAACCGGCAGTTCGTGCTCTTCGGGCGGGAGGTCTGCTCCGCCCGCAAACCCGCCTGCACCGCCTGCTTTCTCTCCGACCTGTGCCCCAGCGCCGGCAAGGAGGTCGCGTTTCAAGCCCGCAGCCAGCGCGCAGCATCAAAGAAAGCCCGCAGCTAGGCGGGCTTTCTTTGAGAGAAGGTATTGGGAAGAATCCCGGCTTACAGGCCTATGGTCTGCAACGGCCTGCCGTCGCGTCTGGTGATGCAGGTAAAGCCCCGGTCGCTCAGAATCTTCACCACGGTGGCCATCACCAGGGGCACCGCCTTCTCAAGCGGCGGGGTGAGGCCGATCGAGAAGTCCTCCGGGTCCATGTCGAGCACCTGCGCCCCCACGCACTGCGCCTCGGGCTCGATGCCCATCAGCCGGCAGGCGGCGAGCACGTCGGTAAAGCGCATGTCGTGCAGGGAGTGCATGATGGCGTTGGGGGCCATCTCGTCCGGGGTGTACGTGAAGACCGTGCCCGGCTCCTGACCAGTGCCGTCGACCGCATCGACCAGCACCACAAAGCCGTGTGATTGAAGGTCTGGCAGCAGGCTCATTCCCATGGTGCCCGCATCGAGCACGTCTACCGTGCCAGGAAAGTCGTAGGTCTCCAATAACGACCGCGCGACGAGGGGACCGAGCCCCTCGTCGCGCATGAGGACGTTTCCTATGCACACCACGGCCGCGCGACCCTCGGGGCTAGCGTCCGTCGATGCCATGAGCGTCAGTTGCTCTCGCCAGCCGCCGTCTTGGGGGCCTTGTCGGAAAGGTCGTCGTAACCGACAATCTCGCCGGTCTTGGGGTCGGAGACGTACCCCTCGTGCTCACGCCACAGGAACATCAGGCCAACCAGGGCCGAATCCTCGGCGATGGCCAGATAGACGTGGATGATCATGAAGGCGATGAAGACCCACATGAAGATGTAGTGCAGCACGCGCACGCCGGGCAGACCGCCAAAGAGCTCGATGCCTGCCTGGAAGACGCCCATGGTCTGGGTGGGAGCCCACAGGCAGAGTCCGGTGTATCCCATGAAGAGGATCAGGAACGGGATGAGCACGTAGGAGATCTTCTGCATGGGGTTGAACTTGTTGACGATGGGGTGGGCCTTCTTGGCGAAGAGGTAGTACTTGACCATCGGGATCAGCTGATGGCGGTTGATCTTCTGGGGGACCCAGTTCTTGATTTCCGTGTCAACCTCGCGCGTGCCCTCGAGCTGGGCCGTCTTGATGAAGAACGAGGCGATGATGCGGACGATGCAGTTGATGAGGATGATGAAGCCCATGGCGACATGCAGGCCGCGCATGACGCTCATGGCTCCGGGGTAGAACGGGTAGTGGATGTAGAAGCCGCTGAAGATCAGCGTCAGCATGCAGACCAGGTTGATCCAGTGCGAGATGACGGTATAAAGCGGATGCGCCTCGCGATACGCTGCCCTGTGCGCCATCTACCTCACCCCCCAGGGATTGGTCACGGTATTGAACACGGTGCCCGTCTTGGGCTCGGTCACGTGGATGGCGCAGGCGATGCACGGGTCAAAGCTGTGCACGACGCGCAGCGCCTCGATAGGCTTCTCGACGTCGTCGACGGTGAGGCCGATGAGCGCCTCCTCCATGGGGCCGGGGTTGCCGTCGGCGTCGCGCGGGGAGATGTTCCAGGTGGACGGGACGATGGCCTGGTACTTGGTGATGCGGTCCTTCTCGACCTTCTCGTAGTGGTAGAGAGCGCCGCGCGGGGCCTCCCACATGCCAGCGCCCTCGCCGGTGGTGTTGGGGTGGTCGACGTAGGTGGCGGCGTCGCCGCTCTTGACGGCCTCGATCAGCTCCTTGGTGAGGTCGACCAGGAGGTTTGCCACGTAGAGGGTCTCGTAGTTGCGGATGGCGGCACGGCCCAGGGTGGTGTCTACGGCGTGGACCACGTCGGCCAGCGAGGCGTTGGCAAAGACCGCCGGCGCCTGCGCAGCAAGGAAGCTGGTGAGCTGCTGGACGTAGCCCTGAACCTCGGGGACGCCGCGCAGATAGGCGACCAGCATGCGTGACACGCCGCCGACCTCGTAGGACTTGCCGTCATAGCGCGGAGCCTTGCTCCAGGTGTAACGGCCGTTGATGTCGTAGTCGGTGTAGTTGGGGTCGGTCTCGCCCTGACGCGGGTTCAGGCCGCCGGTGCCGTTGTAGTAGGAGTGGTCGATGTACTCCAGGATCTTGCTCTCGTCGGGAGCGGTGAGGTTGAGCTGGTCGTCGATCATGCCCGCCGGCAGGTAGCGGTCGAGCGGGTCCATGGTGCGACGGTCGAAGACGCCCCAGGCGGCAAAGCGGCCAGGGCCGGCACCGGTCCACTTGCCGTCCTTGATGATCTCGTCCAGGTAGTACGGGGCGATGGCGAGGGTGTCCGGAACCATGGTGTTCTGGACCCAGTCGCGGATCGCGATGGCGCGGTAGAGCACGTCGTCGAGCTTCTCCTCGTCGGGCATGTAGGTGGTGCCGCCGGGGAGCGAGGTCATGACGTGCGGCATCTTGCCGCCGAGCAGGGCCGCCACCTGGGAGGCCTTGGCCTGGTACTGCAGGCCCTCGAGGTAGTGGGTGGTGGCGATAAGGTCGAGCTCGGGCGGGAGCTTGTAGGCGCGCTGCCCGTCGACCGTGGCGTCAAACCAGTTGCCGCTGAAGATGGAGAGCTGGCCGTTCTCGGCAAAGGCGGAGAGGCGCTTGGCCACGGCGCCAAAGTCCGAGACGCCCGTGCCGGCGGCGTGAGCCAGGTCATAGGCGCCGGCGACGTCGGCAGAGAGGGCGTTGATGGGGTTCACGAAGTCGAGCGCATAGAGGTTGTAGAACCAGAGGATGTGCGAGTGCAGGAACTGCGCGCACTCGACCATGTTGCGGATCAGGCGAGCGCCGTTGGGGATGGTGATGCCGTAGGCGGCCTCAGCGGCATAGCTCGAGGTATGGCCGTGCGAGACGGGGCAGACGCCGCACACGCGCTGCGCGATGTACGCCGCGTCCGTGGGGGTACGGCCCTGGACGATGAGCTCCAGGCCGCGGAACAGGCCGCCGGAGACGTGGGCGTCGATGACCTTGTTGTCCTCGACCGACATCTCGATGCGCAGGTGTCCCTCAATGCGGCTGATGGGATCGATTACCGAAGTCTGCGGCATCACTCATCGCCTCCTTTCTCTCCAGCTTCGCGCTGCTTCTCCATCTCAAGCGCCTCCGGCTTGGTGATGGGGGTCTCGTCGACCTCCTGGCCCGCGGCCTTGGCCTTCTTGGCGTCGTACTCCTTGATGCGCTCGATGGGAGGACCGGCAAAGCGGCCGTTGGCCTTCATGCCGATCGCATGGATGCCGACGGCAACGGCGATGACGCCCGCCACGCCCGCGGCGATGGGCAGCGCCTGGAAGTGCTTGTCGCCGATGCGCATATCGCGATGGCGCTTGAGGAACGGGGTCATCAGATCGACCCAGTTGTGCTCGGTCCGGCCGGGGTCGGCGCTGGCGCAGCCGATGCAGGGGGCACCCGCCTCGACGCACCAGGAGGTCTTGTCGTTCCAGCGGGTGACCGGGCAGTGGCTGTAGGTCTGCGGGCCCTTGCAGCCCATCGCATACAGGCAGTAGCCCTTCTGCTCCTCGACAGACCCAAACTGGTAGACGAACTCGCCGTTCTCAAAGTGACCGCGGCGCTGGCAGTTGTCGTGGATGGACTCACCGTAGATGAGGGTGGGCATGCCCTTGCTGTCAAGCTCGGGGAGACGGTCCATCAGGAGGTAGTCGACGAGTACGGCCACGATCCACTCGGGGTTGCAGGGGCAGGCCGGCAGGTTGATGACCGGAGTGGTGATGCCCTGCGAGGTGAGGTACTCCTTGACGCCGCAGGCGTTGGAGGGGTTGGGATAGGCGGCGACCCAGCCGCCATCGACAGCGCAGGAGCCGGCGGCGATGACCGCCACGGCGTCGCGGCAGGTCTCGGACACGATGTCGGTGCCCTTCTCGCCTGCGATGCGCAGGCCGTTGCCGTCCCAGCCGCGCGTCACCGCACCCTCGATCACGCACAGGTAGTTGCCCTGAGCGATGGTGTCCTTGCGAGCCTGCTCAAGCGACCAGCCGGCTGCCGCCGAGAGGGTCTCAGAGTAGTTGAGCGAGATGAGCTCGAGCACTATGGTCGCCACATCGGGCGTCTGGGCCTGGGCCAGCGACTCAGTGCAGCCCGAGCACGATGCCAGCTCCAGCCAGACCACCGGCTGCAGCTTGCCAGATGCGGTGCCCTCCTCCAGTGCCTGAGCAACCTTGGGGGCCTGAGTCTCGCTCAGTCCCACCATGACGGCGATGGCACCGCAGAACTTGAGGAACGTACGGCGTGAGACGCCGCGCTCCTCGAGTTGCTCCGCGAACGTCGTCGTGGTGCCAACTCCTACAGTCATGACGCACCTCCCCTTACCTTGTTGAAAGACGCGGACTCTTACCGGCGCCGGCGCGAGCCCACATCCCTGTCCTTACGGGCGAGTACCCCTTTGGCTCGGCAGGTCCTGCCATTCCATTGGTAGTTCACGATAATCGATGCGATATAACATAAAGTCATACAATCGCATTTCTATCGTTTGGGAACGATATATCCCTTTTAATGGAACCGTGACGGGGCAACCGCCAGCCGTTTTTACCGGTTATTACAATGAGCTAATGAAGCCATAAATAAATCTTTATATCGGTCAATGGTGGCATCTGCTGTGGCATCGACCACATCGTGTTACTGAATTAGTTTTCAGTAACATATCTCTCCCATATGCCCTAATAGGCAGCACATGAGCAGTCATAACATCGTTTTCAGCGTGCATCCAACGGGGATTTTGGGCAACCCCCTCCCCGCCGTAGGGCAGTTCGCCCCCTGTCGACGGGAGGCAGCGCAACCAGTGGTCAGTTATCGTTCTACCCGGGTAATCCGTGCGGGCAGCCATGCCCCGAGCACGCCCCGCTTTGAGGCTCTAAGGAGAAGAGAACGCCATGGACCACATGCCGGCAGAACCCTTCGACCACTTTGCCGACCTCGATTACGAGCGTCGTGAGCGCTGCGGGTTTCCTGAGGTCATCTACGCCTCGGGAAAGGAGCCGGAGCAAGTGCGTGCCATCGCCGAGCGCCTGCTTCAGGCAAGCGCTGTGGTGCTCGCCACCCGCGTGGACGAGGCCTGCGCCCGCACCGTGCAGCAGTCGATACCAGATGCGGTGTGGGCTCCCCGCGCCCACCTGCTCTTCGTCGACCGCCGCGCCGCCGGCGGCGACCCCCTCGGCATCCCCACAAACGCCCTGCGCACGCGGGTGACAGACATCGCGCCCCTGCTTTCCGGGGGCGTCGGCAACGTGACCGTCTGCTGCGCCGGCACGAGCGACCTGCCGGTTGCCGAGGAGGCAGCGCTTACCGCCCGCCTGATGGGCTCCCATGTGGAGCTCATCTGCGACATCGGCGTCGCCGGCGTGCACAGGGTCCTCGAACGCACCGACGACCTGCGCCAAGCCCGGGCGCTGGTGGTGGTGGCCGGTATGGAGGGAGCTCTTCCTTCGATGGTGGCAGGCCTCGTGGACGTTCCCGTCTTTGCCGTGCCCACTAGCGTGGGATACGGCGCCAATCTGGGCGGAGTGACCGCCTTGCTGGGGATGCTCTGCTCCTGCGCCGGGGGCGTCTCGGTCGTCAACATCGACAATGGGTTTGGAGCAGGACAATGCGCCGACCGGGTCAATCGCACCCCGGCCCGCTTTCTGGAGGCGGCCGAGAAGGAGGACGGACGATGATCGCTCATGTGGACCTGGCCAGCGGTGCCTCCGGCGACAAGCTGGTCGCCGCCCTGCTCGATGCCGCCGAACAACTCGGTTGCTACTCGCTGGAGCAGCTTCAGT
>OMWF01000198.1 GCA_900314665.1 uncultured Actinomycetes bacterium | reverse complement strand
GGGGAGCTTCCGCGCGAGATGCGCCTCTACGTGCAGCTGGCCCGTGCTTTGGGCAGACGGGGCCGGGCGCCGCGGCACGAGGCGGAACCCGGGGCGGAGAAGCTGCGCCGTCAGCTCACGGCAGCGGGCCTTGAGGGCGAGGTCGATCCGCGTGAGGCGCGATCGCTCGAGAGGCGACTGCCCCTCGCCGCGGCCATCGCCGGGGGAGCGGCAGCAATCCCCGCAGGTCCAGCGGCTCTTCTCGCTGGACTGATTGCGGGGTCTTTGGTAGGGGCGTTCTGGCCGCGGCGGGTGCTCAGACGTCAGGCAGCCAGGCGGAGGAGGGCGTGCGTCAAGGAGCTGCCGGCGATGCTCGACATCTTGGCCATGGGAGTTGGGGCGGGGCTGGCATTTGACCTGGCTTTCGAGGTGTACGTGAAGCGGGTGTCGGGGGTGCTGGCCGACGAGAGCCGGCGGGCGCTCTCCCTTTGGAAGACCGGAGTGGTGAGCCGTCGCGACGCTCTCTTGCAGATGGCCGAACGCACCGCCACCCCTGAGGTGCGGCGCTTCTCGGACTTGGTGGTCCAGGCAATCGAGCTGGGAGCGCCGCTGGCAAAGGTTCTCGCCGACCTCGCCGGGGAGATGCGCAAAAAGCACCGAGCGGACGCTGAGGAGCGCATCGCCAAGGCGCCGGTCAAGATGCTCGTTCCCACAGGGGTGCTGATCCTGCCCGCCATGTTGATCGTGGTGATGGGGCCGGTGCTGTTGGAGCTGATGTCGGAGATGGGTTGAGCGTTGGCGAGCAGGAGGCTTGCTTGGCTGGGCGCTCCTTCGTGAAGCGTATATGAGGGGAGTAGTTTGATGGAGAACAGAATCAATCGGGATAATCAGCAGGCAATCAGGGCGGCCGCTCCGTCAGAGACGTTGTCTGTGAGGCAACGGGCCCGACGGTCGTTTATCGGCGTGTCAGTGAGGGCGCGCCTTCGGTTGGGCAAGGCGCTTTCTGATGAGAGGGGCCAGGGCACGACCGAGTACGCCATCCTCGTCGGCGTTCTGGTGGTGATCGCCATCGTGGCGGTGACGGCGTTCAGGGGCAAGATTCAGGAGCTTTGGACCGCCATTGCCGACGGGGTGAACGGGTTGTGAGGGCGCGGAGCCTCTGGCGGGTGCCCATTGGCGTGGGGCTGGCATTCGCGGTGGCGATTGCCGTCGTAGCCGGGACAGGACGGGCGCGCGTGCCCGCAGGCAACGGCGCTGCCGCACGTGCTGTCACCGGCACCGCTGCAGACGTTTCCGCCGAGGCAGGTGACAGCCACGCCGGAGCCCTCGATGCATCCCCGTCAGCAGAAGTCGCCTCTGCTCCTCCGGACGGCGATGCAGGTGCGTCGGCTGCGCCTGAATCGACGAGGCCTGCGGGCTGTCCGCTGGAGCTTCCGTCTGCGACCGAGCGCTCGTGGCGGTCTAATGCTGCGGGGCGGTCGTGGACGTACCTCACGACGAGCAGTGCCGCGGAGGTTGGCCAGACGGTGCTCAGCCAGCTAGAGGAAGGCGGGTGGTCGCTGAATGAGGCGGGGTATCTGGGACTGGGCGACTCCTCGTGGGGGTGCGTCGCTATTTCAACCGAGAAGCGTCAGGTGCTCATGGTCTACAGCGTTCCGGAGCGCATCGATGCCGCCCCGGACGGGCAAGGGGATCTGCGGGTATCAGTTATCGCGCTCGACCCTGTCTGGGGCGGGGATGTGGGATGAGTGCGGGCAGGCGACGCTCGAGTTCCTGGTGGTCACGCTGGTGGTGCTGGCGGCGGCAGTGGGATTGGCGGCCTTGGCCCACCTGGGCTGCGACGGCACGCTGCTTGCGCATGCCGTGGCCGAGGCTTCGCACACCGTGGGGCAGCCGTTTGCAGGCGAGGTGGGAGACGTGGCGTTCTTCTAAGCGCAGGTGGAGGGCCGTCGTGCCCTACACCGTTTCCGAGCAGGGCCAGGCCACGGTCGAGGCCGCGTTTCTAATTCCCATTCTGGCGCTCGTGCTGGCCATTCTCGTCCAGCCGACCATCATCCTCTACGACCGTATGGTGATGTCGTCGGCTGCGGCGGAAGGATGCCGGCTCCTGCAGACCCTGCCTGCGGAGGAAGCGGGAGACGCGCTCAAGGCATATGTGGAGCGGAGACTGGGCGCGGTGCCGCCGGTGGCGCCCTTTCACGTTCACGATCCCTGCTCGTGGGTCATCGAGTCCGAAGGGGGTCAGGGCTCCGAGTACGTGACCGTACGGGTGACAAACAAGCTCAAGCCGTTGCCCCTCATGCAGCCGGAGGCGTCGGGATTTGGCCAGATTGACGCCGACGGTCTGCTGACGCTGCAGGTAGAGGTCACGACCCGGGCCCGGGCATCGTGGGTTGAGGGGTCGCCCTCCCAATGGATTGGGGCGTGGGAGTGAGAGGAGGCAGGACCATGCGTTTCACCAAGCGAGAAGGGCACGAGCCCGAACCTGAGGGTCTCTCGTCTGCCGAGCCTGCCGCTGACCTAGGTCTGCGCCGCGCGATTATCGACGACGAAGGCGGGTTCACGAGTCTGGGCGTGGTGGTGGCGCTCCTGCTCACGGTGTCGCTGGTGCTCGCCTCGTCCCGTGTGTACTGGGTCGAGTCGCGCGCCGCTGACATCCAGTTTGCGGCTGACGCAGGGGCGCTCGCCTCGGAGAACGTGGTGGCCAACTACCTGACGGCAGCCCACGTGGTCGACGCCGCACTGCTCTCGATGAGTCTGTTGGGGCTGTCGTTCTATGCGGTCTCTGCGGTGGTGGCCCTGATACCTGCGGCGGGGCCAGGAGCCGCAGGCGAGGTGTCCCAACTGGCGCATCGCGTCATGAGCGCTCGGGACAAGTTTGCTGAGAGCTCCACCAAAGCCCTTGACCAGCTGCAGAAAGCCCTGCCCTTCCTCTGCGCGTACAACGCACTCGTGGCCATCCAAGCCAATGGTAACCTGACGGGCGGGAAAGGGCGGTCCTCAGCGGTGGGCCTGGCCATCCCGCTGCCGCTCGAGGGCATCTCTCAGACGACCCCTTCGGCTGCCTCCATCGAACAGGTGGGCGAGACAGCCGATCATACCAACCCCCGCACTGAAGAGCTTGCTCGCGAAGCTGAGCAGTCGGAGCAGGAAATGGGCGCTCAGAAGCTCATTGCCTACCAGGCCGATTGCGGCAACAACCCCGGCTACTGCCTCTATCAGCGCACAGCGACGCTCTCATCTGTGCCGGCGAGCAGCAATCCGTATTACGCCTCGGTCGATGGCTGGTCTTTCTCGGCGCCTCTTGAGCGCGCTCGCGCGTATTACAGGGCACGGCTGACGGCGGAACCGGGACGGGATGGTCAGGGAGATTTCTCCAATCCAGCCGAGGCGGTGCGCTCCATCGCTCGAGCTCGGTTCTACGCCTATGCGCTGCAACAGCTCGAGCAGGGCTCGGTTACGGAGGCGGACGGTGTCGTGACCGCCGACCTGCCCCTGTTGCCCGAGAACACCGATGACATGCGGGCGACTGCCCTCTACACGGAGGAGGTATGGCCGCTGACCTCGGGGTCCGAAGGGCTCACCCTGCATGCCAGCTGGGCCTGCCCGCAGGCGAGGGCCGAGGCTTCGGCGGGGCTTGGGTCGCTGGCGTCTCAGGACGCGGGCGCGTTCGGTGTCTGTCCGGTATGCGGGTTCACCATCGCCGACCTCGGGCATGCTCCGGCAGCCTCTACTGCAATCGATAACGGGTTCGAGCATTACTGGCGGGCCATCGCCCAAGCCGCAAGGAGCTACTCGGAGGCATCAGCCCGGTTTGCCGAGCAGGGGGCGGGAGCCAAGCAAGGCGCGGGGGAGGTGATCGGAGCCTTCGACCAGGCGCTTAGGGAGCTGGCGGCGCCCCGTTACGAGGCACAGCCGCCAGGCCGCTATGGGAGCATCGCCATCGCCCTTGACCTGCAGGCCCATGAGGTGCCGCTATCGACATCAGGGCTCTCTGGCGGGAGCACCGAGCTGGGACGGCGAATCGCTCTCTCGGCAGCGACGCTCGCCCCGGATGATGCCTCGTTCGAGGACAACCTCATCAGCTCGCTTACGGCGGGCTTGTCGGAGGAGGTCGTCGCCGCGGGTTCGGGAACTGCCGGCGCATCGGGGGTGGCTTCAACCCTGCTTTCGGGCATCACCGGGGTGTGGGGGACGTTGCTCTTCGCATACGGAAAGGGAACTGACGGTCTGCTCGAGGGCTTGGGCTCCGTCCTCTCCAAGCTTCCTGGCGGGGGAACGCTTTCTACCTGGGCTGAGCAGCGCTTGAGAGAGGTGATTGAGCTGGCGGGGTTGCAACCAGCCGATCTCGCCCTGTACAAGCCGGTGCTCTGCAACAGCCTCGATGTGGCCACGCGCGCCAACGGCGACGTGTCGGCGTCGATTGGGCGGCTGCGCACCCTGGAGTCGATGATGGGTAGCACCGGCCTTGCCGGGCTGGTCGATTCACTCGCCACTCAGGCGCGGGAACGCTTCGACGCACATCTCGACCAAGGCATCACCTTCTCCATCAAGGTGGTCGACATCGAGGGATTTCCCGAGGTGCCCGTCACCGTCAGGCTTCCTGCGGGCGTGAAGGAGGCGGGCGACAGGGCGATACGGGACGTGTTTGGGAGGATCGGGTCCTGGGTGGACGGCTTCAACCACACGGAGCGGGTTTGGAGGTGAGGGCACATGCGTAGCGATAGGCAGTTTGGGCTCAAGTCACAGGTGGCGCGCGTCCTACGCAGAGGCCGTGTCAGCGAGGTCGGTCAAGCTGCGGTCGAGCTGGCCGTTTGCCTGCCAGTCATGCTGGCGCTCGCGGTTATCAGCGTCGACCTGCTCGTGTACTTGGGAGATTGCGCTCGCTTCGACCGCGTCTCGGCGCAGGAGGTGGCGGTAGTCGCCACTGCACCAGCAGGCGGCTCGTACTCGCCAGAGGGCAGCGCCGCAAGCGTGAAGGCCGCCATCGCCGAGGGCATGGGACAGCCCGAACGCCTCTCCTATCAGGTGTCGGTCTCCCAGGGCATGCGCACTGGCGAGAAGGACGAGGGCTTCTCGCTCATCTCGCTGGCGCCGCAGCTCACCACGTACACCTGCACCATGGAGAGCTCGCCTTGGCCGCTCTCGCATGGGCTCTTTGGGGTCGAGGTTTCTGGCTTGACCCATCGGCGCAGCTATGTGGTCGATCCGTATCGGCCGGGAATCGTGGCATGAGCAGGGGCGGCAGCGTGGCTGAGCGCCGCCCAACAGGCAGGGGCGTCAGCGCGGCAGAACGCCGCCGCCTGAAGACCGCCCGGCGCACGCTGATGGCGCTAGCCCTGCTCATGTTCGCGCTCTGGGCCTGGCAACAAGCGGCGATGCCGGTTCGATCGCTTGCGGCTGTCGGCGCAGCCTCAGGCGAGCAGCCCCACCGCCAGGCCGTCTTACGGGTTCTCTTTCCTACGGAGGGCTTTGAGATGACCGGATATTCCGAGGACCCACTGGTTGTGGGGTTTACCTGCGAGCAGGACGCGGCTCTGGTACGGATGCAGGTCGACCAGGGGATGCGCAGGGCGGGCTGGGAACCGCTGGAGGCGGGCGTGCAGGGGATTGCCAGCTACAGCCGCGAGCCGACACGGCTCTGGAAGGGCTGCGAGGTCTGCGAGGCGGTGGTGGCGTTGAACGACGTGGGAGAAGGGCGTACGAGCGTGCTTGTCGAGCTGCTCTAAATAAAGCAGCGCGCTCAATACTGACAGACAGGGAAGAAGGGGATCAACCATGAAGAAATGCCCACAGTGCGGGAGCATAACCTTTGATGACATGGAAGTCTGCTACGGGTGCCTGCATCGCTTTGACGGGACAGAGCTGCAGGTGGTGGCGGCATCCGAGGAGTCGACGGTGCTCAACGCGGTCACCTATCCGCTGCCCGACGAGCTTGCCGCGCTGCCCACGGGCGCGGTGGTGGCGCAGTGCTCGACCGGAAGGGAGCCCGTGCCGCGTCCTGCATCTTTGCGTGAGCGCGTCGCCAACCTCGCCGACCTCAGCGCTCTCGCGGACTTTCCCCAGTTCGAGCTGGATCTGGCGGAACCGCTGCCGTCTCCCCGCAACGGAGGCATATGCCTCTGCGTGGACGAGGGAGGCAGGGTCATGCGTCATCGAATAGACGAGGAGCACGCCCTGGTAGTGGGGAGGTCTGCCAGCTGTGACATCCAGCTCACAGACCCGATGGTTTCTCGCCGGCATATGCGGGTGGGAATGCGACAAGGGCAGCTGCTGCTCGAGGACCTTGGTTCCTCAAACCCCACGTATGTGGATGGCATGCCGCTCGAGGGAAGAATGGCGGTGGCCCTGAGCGCCTGCATCACGATCGCCCGGGCCAAGCTCTGGACCGAGCAGCTGTCGCGCGGGATCGGCTCCGGAGGGGGCGAGGGCGACGAGAGCGGTCGGGAGGGGCCTGCGCCGCTTCCGGTCAGCGCCTGAGGATGCGGGGCGGAGCGAGCGAGGGCTCCTCTGCCGTCTACCCGCCGTCTGCCGGGTCCTGCTTGACCGATCGGGCGCTCATGGTATTATTTCGTTCGCTCCACTTGGTCGGATAGCTCAGTTGGTAGAGCAGGGGACTGAAAATCCCCGTGCCGAGGGTTCAAGTCCCCCTCCGACCACCATCAACATGACAGCAGGCCAGACGTGCGCTACGTCTGGCCTGCTTTGCGTTCTGGGTTCGCCGTCAACAGCTGGTCAAGCGCATGGAAAACGAACGGGATGCCTGTCGCTGCCCTCGGCTGTGAGCCCCGCGCCACCTCACGTGCTGTCCCGTACTTCCGGCCTCTGCGGCCGCTACTTCAATTGCTCAAAGCAGGTGGCAAAGGTCGGCTCGCCGGTGCGGATGGCCGCCAGCATGCCATTCATCCACTCCATCGGCGGCAGCTTCCCGTTGCCAGAAGAGAAGAGCAGGTCCTTCTCGTCCAGATCATCGATATCGAGGGTGAACGTCAAGTCCGAATCGACTGCTTCAGGCTCGTTGTTGTAGTTGGGCTTCCACTCCGCCGCGTGCCCCTGCTCCATGATGGCGGCCAGCATCTGCTCGCCCTGCTCGAAGCTGATTTTCTTCACGGTGTCGATGACTTCGTCGTCATCGTCGTCGTCGGACTCCACGTCCTGGTGCAGGTCCATGGAGTAGCCGTCGGCCTTGCGCCACAGGTTGAACCAGGTCTGGTCAAATCCGCGGCTGAAGCTCAGTCCAAAGATGCCAATCTGCTTGATGTCGATGTCCATGTTGCTGCCTTTCGGTTTGCCGGATGTCGCTTGCGGGCAGGTAACGCTGCGCCCCTATGGTAGCGGGAGGGGAGCCTGATAACCCCGCCGACCTTATCCGAAAGCAGATATATCTGGCCATTCACGCCCCCTATCCCGCTGGTTTTTATTAAGCTAAGACCCATCTATCCGCACCGAGGGATGCAATCGGGGGATTCATCATGAGAAAGGCTTGGGATTGGTGGAATAGCGTCAGCTTGATCTGGCGCATCGTGGTCGGCATGGTGATCGGCGCCGTCATCGGCGTGGCGGCTGGTCCTGGTTTGACGGTCATCACCCTGCTCGGCACGCTCTTTGTGGCGGCCCTGCGCGCAGTGGCTCCTATCCTGGTATTCTTCCTGGTCATCAGCGCCCTGGCCAACGCCAAGACCGCCGGTTCGATGAGGACCATCATCGTTCTCTACCTGGTCTCCACCTTCCTGGCGGCCTTTATCGCGGTGCTGGCGAGCTTCATCTTCCCGCTCGACATCGTGCTCGCCGATCCTCCCGAGACCGCGACGGCCGCCCCCGAGGGCATCGGCGCCGTGCTCACCAACCTGCTGGTCAACGTCTTCTCCAACCCGGTCGCCTCGCTTGCCAACGGCAACTTCCTGGGCATTCTCGCATGGGCCGTGGTGCTGGGCGTCGCCCTTCGCGCAGCCAAGAACTCGACCAAGAACGTCTTCTCCGACGTCTCCGATGCCGTGACCAAAGTCGTTCGCTGGGTCATCGCCTTCGCACCCTTTGGC
Organism: uncultured Actinomycetes bacterium; assembly: GCA_900314665.1. Taxonomy (GTDB): domain Bacteria; phylum Actinomycetota; class Coriobacteriia; order Coriobacteriales; family RUG033; genus RUG033. Next base: position 736 of record OMWF01000198.1, on the reverse strand, counting down.
ATCCTGGGCCTGGTGTACACCGCTGTCTCGGAGAACGGCCTCGACATCTTCATCAACTACGGCCAGCTCATCCTGCTGCTGGTGGGCGTCATGTTTGTGGTCGCCTTTATCTGCAACCCGATCATCGTTGCCATCTGCACGCATCGCAATCCGTACCCGCTGGTGTGGCGCTGCCTCAAGGACTCCGCCATCACCGCCTTCTTCACTCGCAGCTCGGCGGCCAACATCCCCATCAACATGGAGCTCTGCCGCAAGCTGGGCCTCGATAAGGACGCCTACTCGGTGAGCATCCCGCTGGGGGCGACCATCAACATGGCCGGCGCCGCAGTCACCATCAGCGTCATGACCATGGCCACCGTGCACCTGCTGGGCATTCAGGTCGACTTTGGCACCGCCCTGGTTCTGAGCCTGCTCTCCGCCATCGGCGCATGCGGTGCATCGGGCGTGGCCGGAGGCTCGCTGCTGCTCATCCCCATGGCCTGCGCGCTCTTTGGCATAGGCGGCGACGTCGCCATGCAGGTGGTGGGCGTGGGCTTCATCATCGGCGTCATCCAGGACTCCTGCGAGACGGCGCTCAACTCGGCTTCCGACGCCCTCTTCACCGCCACCGCCGAGTACCGTCTGCGCCGCAAGCAGGGAATCCCCTTCGAGATGGGCAAGTACGCTACGGTGCCCGAGCGCGAGCTGCTCGAGGACGCCCTGGCCGACGGCAACCCGATGCCGGCTGAAGCAGCTG
>OMWF01000258.1 GCA_900314665.1 uncultured Actinomycetes bacterium | reverse complement strand
TTTCCTCCCGTAACGTTAACTTTGAAATGGCAGTGATGAAGTTGTTTCTGTGCTTTGGTACAACAAATATTGAATACGTGCCAACATGGGGCTGATTGACCCTTCATCGGCATATTGCTGCCCGTTTTATAGTTTACCCAGCGTCAGTCCGGATATGAGAGGGGTGTCGGATTATGCGTATTGGCTTCATTGAATGAGTCTCTAGACCAATGTCGCTTCTCCACGAGCCTCCTACACTTCGGGCCATGCGAATCGGGAAACCTGCTCGGTTTTCCCCTGAGACTTTGAAAGGAGTCTGGCATGGCCGAGGTTATCGAGAACGTCTACAAGCCCGAGGACGGCCGCGAGCGCAAGATTGAGAAGAAGGTCTTTGGCGGCAAGGAGTTTGACGTCGTCTACGTCAAGGGCAAGCCCGGTAAGACCAAGGAGGAGATGGACGCCATGCGCGCGTCCGGCGACCTCAACGTCGACCCCGCCGCGCAGTCCTTCAGCTATTGCGCCAAGCTCAACCCGCATAGCTACCAGGCTGGCCCTGGCATCATCTGCGAGCAGGACCAGGCTTGCATTCTGCGCGATGGCACCACCATCTACTGCGACATCTACCGTCCCTCTGACACCACCGAGAAAGTGCCCGTGATCGTCTCCTGGGGCTACTTTGGCAAGCGCCCGGCAGAGGGCCAGGACGACTGGAAGCTCATGGGCGTGCCGCCCAAGACCGTCTCGACCATGGCCAAGTTTGAGTCCGCCGACCCCGGCTACTGGTGCCGCAACGGCTACGCCGTGGCCAACGTCGACGCTCGCGGCGTAGGCAACTCCGAGGGCGAGGTCAACCTCTGGGGCAGCCAGGATGCCCAGGACGGTTACGACTTCATCGAGTGGGTCACCTCTCTCACCTGGTGCAACGGCAAGGCCGCCCTGTTTGGTAACTCCGGCGTGTGCATGGCCAACTGGAAGATTGCCTCGACCCAGCCGCCCCACCTGGCCGCCCTGGCCGCCTTTGAAGGCCAGTCCGACCTCTACCGCGAGAGCTACTTCTGCGGCGGCATCCCCAACCCCGAGTACGAGTACAACATCATGAAGGAGGTGGCTTGCAAGACCTGGATCGAGGACACCTGCACCATGGTCGAGCGCGAGCCCCTCTGGAACGAATACTGGGCCGACAAGCAGCTTGACTTCAAGAAGGTCAAGGTCCCGACCTACGCCACCGGCGGCTGGGTGCACCACCACCTGCGCGGCTCGCTCGAGGGCTGGCGCCGCATCCGCAGCCCCAAGAAGTGGCTCCGCATCCACCGCGACTTTGAGTGGCCCGACAGCTATCACAACTCCACCATGGAGGAGCTCAAGCTGTTCTTTGACCGTTACTGCAAGGACATCAACAACGGCTGGGAGTTCACGCCTAAGGTCCGCGTGCAGGTCATGGACGCTTACGACTACGACTATACCGACGGCTACCGCGTCGAGAAGGAGTGGCCGATCAAGCGCACGCAGTACAAGAAGCTCTACCTCAACGCCAAGGAGATGGATGGCGGTCCCGAGCAGTACAGCGAGCAGGCCGAGGTCAGCTACGACCCCAACACCGAGACCACTGAGTTCCTGATCCCCGTCACCGAGGACATGGAGATCACCGGCTACATGAAGCTGCACCTCTGGATGGAGTGCCGCGGCCACAACAACATGGACCTCTTCCCCTGGGTGCTCAAGTACGACTCCAACAAGGAGTATGTGCCCATCGAGGTCATGGGCGCCCCGTACCGTGGAGCCTGGGGCTTCTGCCGCGCCACGCACGTGGCCAAGGCCGACACCGCCACGGACTACCAGCCCATCCAGGCCCACACCGATTTCGTGCCCTTTGAGCCGGGCGAGATCCGTCCCGTGGACATCGAGTTCTATCCCCACAGCCGTATTTGGCACAAGGGCGAGTATATCGTGGTCCGCATGGCCGGCCGCTTCATCCAGACCGAGTGGTTCCACGATGCTTCGATGAAGCACGAGGTGGACAACGGTAACGGCATCCACGTCATCCACACGGGCGGCGAGTACGACTCCTACCTGCAGGTTCCCGTCGTTCCGCCCAAGTGGGTCTCCGGCGACTACGTCTATCGTCGCTAATCCGCACGCAGTGCAGTAGCTTTCCCTCCTTGAGGACAGGGTCTCTTAGCCAGGGACCCTGTCCTTTTTTTATTGTCGAGATGAGATGGCAATAAGGCCGCGGGGCTTCGAAGCGGCCGCAGGCTGGACGCCGCCGGGGCCGCGGGCAGGCTGGCCGCAGACCTCACCGCTCGACTCCTGGGGCTGTCACCCGGTCGAGGCACCACCTGGGTGAGAACCCCCGCGGCACAATCTCGCGCTGCCCTAGCAGGGGGTTCCGCAACCCGCCCGGCGGGGTGGCCTGTCGCAGATGTAACAGTTTGCGCGGTTCTGGGGCTTCGGGGCCGCCCCCGTGACGCGGATGTAACAAAATGTGAGGTTTTCACCGGCGGGGACGGGGCCGCGTGGGGGCGCTCCCGACAAAAGCCCAGGATCCGCATTCGCGGCGGCGCCCGCAAGACCCTCCCCAGAGGTGGCGGATTCAACCGGTCATTGCACCACCCGACCCGGAGGTGGTTCAATGACATACCCGACAGAGACGGCCG
>OMWF01000139.1 GCA_900314665.1 uncultured Actinomycetes bacterium | reverse complement strand
TTGAGGCGTACTGCCCTTGCGGCGGGCGCACGGAAGACACCGAACTCAGGAAAAGGCTCCTCAACGGTCGTAAGACCGAGCGCATCAGCTTCGCTGCCACGCCCGAGCTGAAGGAGGCCGCCGAACGTCTGGCAGAGGAGAGGTGCGTCAATGTGAGCTCCCTCATCGTATCTCTGCTATCCGATGAGATCATCGCCACCAAGTCGATCTTTGAGGGCAGATGATGGACTTCGAGACGCTTGACAACCGCTCGAAGATCGTCAAGGACGACATTGCGGCGCGGCTCCAGAAAGGCGACCGCATCTCCGTGGCGGCAGCGTACTTCTCGATCTACGGTTTCCAGGAGCTACAACAGGAACCTGAGGCTTGTGGAGAGTTCCGCTTTATCTACACGGACCCCACCTATGTCCAGGCGCCGTCTTTATTGGGGAGGACGATTGGGCGGCAATAGCTGAGACGATCTATTTGAACGGCATCCCGGGTGTGTCGGCCTCGCTTGAGGAAGGCATGAAGGAGCCAGCCGCCGCTTGCGTGGGTGAAGACGACCTGGAGTGGTAGGCATGTGGGAGGTCGTGAAGGCCGATCCCTTTGGCGAGCCTCCCAGTTATGATCCCTGGTAGGAAATCTTGCAGGACTGTACTCGCGGCGAATAAATCTGCAGCATCGGTTTGTCTACCAGGTGCTGCCGGAGGAGCACGAGAAGAGCGGGATGCGCTATCAAGGCGTTGTCATGGTGACGCGGATGTGGACGCAGTACGACGGCGGGCGGTAGTTTCCGCGCGGAATGTGCACCGGCGCCTTGCCCGCTACCCCTGCGCACGGTAGTAGGCGACTGCGATCTGGGTGCGGTTCTCGAGACCCAGCTTGGCGAGGATGGAGCTGATGTGGTTGCGCACCGTGCCCTCGCCCATGCACGCCGCCTGCGCGATGCCGCGGTTGTCGAGACCCTCGGCCACCAGCTTAACCACCTCGCGCTCGCGGTTTGTGAGCTGGGGAAACAGCTTCTCAAGCGAGGTCGGTTGCGTCTGCGGGGTCTGAGGGGCTGCGCCTGCGCCCTCAGATCCCAGCGAGAAGGCCCGCTCCAGGACCTCGCCCTCGAGCACGCGCTGCCCGCGCATGACCGAGCGCAGCGCCGGGGCGATGGCGGCCACGTCCTGCTTGATGAGGTAGCCGCGCGCCCCTTGGCGCAGCGCCCGCACGATGTACTCATCGTCAGAGAAGGTCGTGAGAAAGACGATGCGGGCATCCGGGTAGGCGTCGAGGATTCGGTCGGCCGCCTCAAGGCCGCTGACCTGCGGCATCTGGATGTCGAGAAGAGCGATGTCGGGACGGTGCCGCTCGTAGAGCGCGACTGCGTCGGAGCCGGACGAGCCGGTGCCCGCCACCTCGATGTCGTCCTGCACGCCGAGCACGATGGCGAGCGAGCTGGCCACCACCTCGTCGTCGTCGACCACGATCACCCTCATGCCGCCGCCTCTTCTCTGGGAATGCTCACATGCACCACAAAACCGTGGGCACGGTGGGAGTATCCGGCGCTCATGGTCCCGCCCAACGCCCGTACCCGCTGCTCCATCGAGAGCAGTCCCATGCCGCCGTTTCCGAGGTCGCTGTCCATGGCGCCGCTGGCAAGGAGTCCGGCGCCGCGTGCGTCGGGTCTGCCCAGGCGCGCCGACGCTGGCGCCAAACCGTCGTCGGTCACGGTCAGGCGCCAAAGCCCGGGGTGCTCGACCAGCTCGACCCGCACGCAGGTGGCTTGTCGGGCATGGCGCAGCGTGTTGGAGAGCGCCTCCCTGAGCACCGCCGTCAGGCAGGCCGTGACCTGCGGGCTGGCTGTGGCGGCGTCGATGGTGCAGGCGGCCGTCAGCCCGGTGCCCCGGCACGCCTCGTCGGCCACGCGACGCAGCTGCACTGAGAGGTCGCAGGTCGTGTCGGCCAACCCGTGCACGCTCTGGCGCATGGTGTCGAGCGCCTCGTGAAGGGTGTCGGCCACCGGAGAGAGCTCCGCGAGCGCCTGCTGGTCATTGGCATGGATGGCCTTCAAGGCCTCCATCTGTATGATCCTGCGCGTCAACAGGTGGCCGACGCTGTCGTGGATCTCGCGGGCGATGCGGCTGCGCTCGGTCAGGGTGGCCAGCCGCGCCTCGTATGCCTGCCGGTCGAGCAGGTCGCGATTGCTCTTCTCGAGGGCGAGGGACTGCTCGCGCAGGGTGTCGCGCTCGCGCCGGCTGCCAGCCTGGCGGGCGGCCGCATGAGCCGTGCGCAGGGAGAGCACCGTCGCCACCGCGCAGCTGCATGCCGACAGGAGCAGGACGGCGGGCGTGACGCCGGCGCGAGCGCCAAGGCAGAGGGCGACGGCCGCAATCAGAGCGGCGGGCGAGGTGCGCCGGCGCGCGGCCAGGTCGTAGACCGCGAGCGCCATGAAGGGGAGGCCTGCCGGGGTGAGGCAGGCGGTTGCCAGGTAGGCGGCCGATAAGGCGGCCGACGCCGTGCGCAGCGCCGGCGGCGTGGCGTGTGTGCCAGCTCCTATCTCGGAAAACGCCGAGACGCCCAGGGCGATGAGCAGCGAGGCTGCAAACGGGGTGTCCGCCGCCGTGAGCGCCAGGACGGGCAGGCAGCAGACCAGTACCAGCAGTTTGTCGACAGAGCAGTCCATACGGCCCATTGTACCCGCGGGGCGCGGCGGTTCCCGCTCGGGGGCGCGGCTCTGACGAACTTATGAAAAATGTCACCCCCGGATCCGCCGGGAGGTGACGATGGTCACTTCTCGGCGGGTTGGCGGCGGGCTACGGTGGGAGCGTGGACGTTTGACGATGCGTGCGAGAAGCAAAGGAGCCACCCATGCCCGAGGTCGTCTCGGTAAGAAACCTGGTGAAGCGCTATGGGGACCTGCTGGCGCTTGACCACTTCAGCCTGTCCATCGGTGCGGGCGAGATCTTTGGCCTGCTCGGCCCCAACGGCTCGGGCAAGACGACGGCCATCAACTGCATCTTGCAGCTGCTCACCTTTGACAAGGGCGACATCCGGCTCTTTGGCGAGCCCATGAGCGCCACCCGCTACGACCTCAAGCGGCGGATTGGCGTGGTGCCGCAGCAGGTGGCCGTCTTCAACGAGCTCACCGTGCGTGAGAACGTTGACTACTTCTGCTCCCTGTACGTGGCCGACAAGAACCGTCGCCGCCAGCTGGTCGACCAGGCCATCTCCTTTGTGAGCCTGGAGGACTACGTGAGGTTCCGCCCCAAGAAGCTCTCCGGCGGCCTGCTGCGGCGCCTCAACATCGCCTGCGGCATCGCCCACCAGCCGGAGCTGATCTTCTTCGACGAGCCCACGGTGGCGGTCGACCCGCAGAGCCGCGCCTCCATCCTCGAGGGCATCCGGCGTCTGAACGGGCAGGGCACGACGGTGGTTTACACCAGCCATTACATGGAGGAGGTCGAGCAGCTCTGCAACCGGGTCATGATCATGGACCACGGCCGGTCTCTTGCGCAGGGCACGGTCGAGGAGCTGCAGCGCTCCATCTCCACGGGCGAGAAGATCAAGGTCGAGGTGGGGGAGCTGGCCCCGGAGGCGCTTGAGCGCGTGCGCGAGCTGCCGCGGGTGGTGAGCGCGTCGATGACAGACGGGGAGCTGGTCTGCTCGTGCGAGAACGGCGGCAGCAACCTGGTCCAGGTGCTGTCGGTGCTCTCCGACTGCGGCGTGGCGTACGGGCGCATCGTCTGCGAGCCGCCCACCCTCAACGACGTGTTCTTAGAGATAACCGGCCGCGAACTGAGGGACTAAGGGGGCCCGGGTATGTGGACGACCTTTATCACCACGGTGAAGTCCCTGTTCAGGACCCCTTCGGTCCTCATCTGGTGCATTGTGTTCCCGTTGGCGCTGCCCACCTTGTTCATGGTGATGTTCTCGGGCCTCGGCAACGACGGCACGCTCGACCCGGTTCCGGTGGCCGTGATTGAAGACCAGAGCTGGCGCGATTCGGGATTCTCCCAGGTGATCGAGGCGCTTGACGGAGAGGATGGCGACCGCCTCCTCCAAGTGACCTACGTCGATGACGAGGAGGCAGGCCGGGCCCTTATCGAGGACGGCAGCGTGGCGGGCATGTACACGATAGATTCCGAGCTCATGCCGGTGGTTACGATGCCGCCCGACAACTATGCGGGATCGTCGGGCATGCGCTCGCTGCGGGGGACCATCCTGCAGCGCGTAGCCGACAGCTACCTGCAGAACTACCGGCTCATCGAGTCGTCGTTTGAGGAGAACCCGCAGGTCTTTACCAATCCCGGGACCATCAGCGAGGCGCTGGGGGTGAGCGTGGGGGCGGAGAGGTTCTCGGCCACCCGGTCGCTGCCCGATGAGACCGTGCGCTACTACTACGTGCTGCTTGCCATGGTGGCGCTCATGGCCGGCACGCAGAACGCCCTGGTCTCGCTCTGCTGGCTGCAGCCGTCCGTCTCCGTGCTGGGGGCCCGCCGCATGGTGGCCGGCACCAGCCGCATCCGCCAGCTGATGGGCGTCATCCTGGGCAGCTGGGTGGTGTCCGTGTTCTGCAGCTATCTCTCGTTTGGCTACCTCTGCCTGGTGGTGGGCATCGACTTTGCCGGCCGGGAAGGGCTCTGCCTGGCGGGGCTGGCCGTGGCGACGTTGGCTTCAACAGCATTGGGCGCCCTGGTGGGGGCGCTGCCCCTCAAGGGCGGAGCCGACGTGCGGTCCGGGGCGCTTCTCGCCCTGGTGCTGGGGCTCTGCGTAATCGCCGGCATGGTGGGCACCGGGTCGATGGAGCTCTCCGACGCCCTGGCGCAGGCATGGCCGCCCGAGGCGTGGCTCAATCCGGCGCGCCTCATCGCCGACCTCTTCTACAGCCTGTACTACTACGACAGCTTGAGTCCGTTTGGCCTGCGCCTGTTGGCCTGCGCGGCGATGGCGGGGGCGCTCTTTGCGGCGTCCGCCGTGTTCTTGAGGAGGCAGCGCTATGAGCATCTTTAAGGCGGCTTTGCGGCTTGCCGCGCGGCATCGCGTCTATTTCCTGATCTACCTGGTGGCTTTGAGCCTGTGTGGCCTGCCGATGGTACTCTCTTCCATGAACGCGACCGCCGATGTGAGCGCTGCCGGTCACAAGGAGTACATCGCGAGCGTGGCGGTTATCGATCGCGACGGTTCCGCTATCTCTCGGGGCCTGACAGCTCACGTGAGCCAAACAGCCGAGCTGGTCGAGGTGGCAGATGAGACCTACGCCATCCAGGATGCGCTGGCGCAGTCGCACGTCGACGGCGTGGTGGTGATTCCGCAGGGCTTTGGCCAGGACCTGATGGACGCCGCTCATGCGGGGTCGGACGCGCCCGAGGTGCAGGTGGCGTACGGTACCGACATGCAGTCGGGGACGCTGGCGATGAGCGAGGCCACCGGGTGGCTCTCGCTGGCGGGACGGGCGGCGGCGCTCGACCCGGCGGCTGATGAGCACGAGGTGGTCTCCCGCGCGGAGGAGGCCAGCCAGGAGCGGGCAGGCACCCGGGTCACCGACGTGCAGGCGGCGCAGGCGGGCACCGAGACGTTCACCGGGTACCTGGGATTCAACTTGTACGCGCTGTTCGTGACCATCGTGGTGTGCGTCGGGCTGATGATGAGCCGCTTCAGAACGCCTGAGATGCGGCTGCGCAACGGGGCCTCCCCGCTGTCGTTTAGCCAGGTCAACCGCTCCGTAGTGGGGGCCGGCCTGGTGCTGACGGCGATCGCCTGGGGCTGGGTCTCCGCGCTGGCGCTGGGCTTTGGAGCCGGTGCGCTCGAGGGGGCGGCGTGGTGGCAGGTGGCCCTCTGCCTGCTGTCGCTGTTCTTGTACTGCCTGGTGCCGCTGGCTATGGCCTTTGCCTTGTCGCAGCTCAATGCCTCTGAGGAGATGCTCAACGCGGTGGGCAACATCCTGGGACTGGCCTCGTCATTCCTGAGCGGGGCCTGGGTGACGCGCGAGCTGATGGACTCGAGCGTGCAGGCGCTGGCTCGGCTTACGCCCGGCTATTGGTGCAACGACGTGCTGGTAAGCGCGTTTACGACCAGCGATTGGGGCGCCCTGGCAGGCAGGATGGCGACAGACCTGGGGATGCTCCTGCTCTTTGCGGTGGTGACGGCGCTGGTGGGGGCCGCTGTGTCGCAGGCGCGCGTGCTGCGCTCAACGGGGTCGGCGCGGGCTGCTCGTATGGCGGAGTAGGCGCGGGGGCGTGGGGCTGTCGAGCAGGACTCGCGGCCCCGGGGCTTTGTGGGCGGAGCTGGTGCGGGTGCAGGCTTTCTCAGGCGCATTCGCCGCTGCCGGCGGGCGCGTCCGCCCCTGGCTGCTCAGACCTCCGACGCCGGGCGCCCGCAAAGAGCGAGCCTGCCACGTTGTGCCAGATGCTGAAGATGGCGCCGGGCAGCGTGGCCAGGGGATTGGCGGCAAAGTTGGCGGTGGCCAGGCTCACGGCCAGGCCGGAGTTCTGCATCCCGATTTCAATGGCCACGGCTGTGACCTTGGGGTAGTCGAGCCTGAAGGCGCGGGCCACCAGGTATCCGGCGCCCATGCCGATGGCGTTGTGCAGCGCCACCACGGCCAGCACCAGCGCTCCGCTCTCGATGATCTTGGCGGTGTTGTTGGCGGTGATGCCGGCCACGATGAGCGCGATGGCGAGCACGCTCACGAGCGGCAGAATGGGCGCGCAGCGAGCTACCGTTTTGCTCGCTAGGGCGCTCACCGCTATGCCGGCCAGCACCGGGACGAGCACGACCTCCACCACGGAGAGCAGCATGGCGAGGAACGACACCTTTACCCAGGCGCCGGCCAGCAGGTAGACCAGGGCGGGGGTGAGAAGCGGCGCCAGCAAAGTCGAGACGATGGTCATGCCCACCGACAGCGGGACGTCTCCCTTGGCGATGTAGGTGATGACGTTGGAGGCGGTGCCGCCGGGGCAGCAGCCCACGAGAATGACGCCGAGCGCAAGGTCGGTGGGAAGGTGCAGGGCGACGGCCAGGGCCCAGGCGGCCGCCGGCATCACGGTGTACTGGAGCGCGGCGCCCAGCAGCACCTCCTTGGGGTGCGTGAAGACCACCTTGAAGTCGGCCGGGCTGATGGTGAGGCCCATCCCAAACATGATGATGCCCAGGAAGATGGTGGTGTAGCTGGTGGCCCAGGCAAAGAGCTGGGGCATGAAGAAGGCCCAGGCGGAGAGCGCGATGATGACGAGCGCCACGGAGCGGGTGAGCAGGTCGCCGATCTTGACGATGAGGTTCATGGGGTCGCGCCTCCTTCGCGGTTGGGTTGGGGGGTTGGCAGGCAGTGCGGCTATCGTAGCGTAGATGGGGAGCGGTGCAGCCTACGTATGGGTGGACAGAACGCCCACACCTGGCGAAAGTCGGCGACGAATGTGCAGGTGTGGGAGCGAGCAACGGTGGATTTGTGCGTACGGTTCGAGCAGGTGGCCTTGCACTCCGCCTCGTCGGCGGAGCGGTTGACGATGCGAATGGCGGCAGGCAGCAAACGGGTTAGAAGATTGAAATCTGCTTGCCTGGGGAGCTGTCAAGAGGCTCAATAAATGACCTCGCCTTGCGCTCGATGACCTTGTCGCCAGCCTCGAGATGCCCCACGAGAAGCGGGGAGTCAGGGTCATGAGCTGCTACGTTGGCGCTTGCCGCAGCCTCAGAAGAACGCGCGTAGCAGTAGCGGCAGCCGTGTGGACAGGTATCGTAGGCGCCGATGTCGACGCTCTCAAAGCAACCGCATTCCCGGCGCTGGGTCTTGTCCTTGACGAGCTTCTCGCTCAAGTGATACCCGCCAATCTTCTCGAGAAGCCCCTTGTCGATGCAGGCGCCGTGCTCGATGCCATACGCTTCGAGGTCGACTGCTTCGGCGCAGGTCACCACCTCAAGCCCGTGCTCGTGCGCGCAGTCCGCAATCCGGCCGGCAATCTCGTCTATCTGCGCGGGGCTGGGGATGGCGGCGCCCAAGCCCCGCATGGCGCGCTCAGTCTTCTTGTACTGGTCGAGGAAGCTGATGACCACGCGCTCGGTGCAGCCCTGAAGCTGGGAGGCGAGCTCGGCAAAGCGATGCACGTGGCAGTCGATCGTGTGCTTCTCAGAGAGGAAGATCGGGTCGTAGCGCCAGATCACCCGTTGCGGCCCGATCCGCCTGGCAAGCTCCCTGAAGACGGGGATCAGGAACCCTTCCGCATCCGGGACATGAGGCTCCACGTCGGCGCCGTACCCGGTTAGCGTGAACTGGACATAATACGGGAAGTCCCCCAGCATCTCCATGAGCTCGTCGTTTTGCAGCAAGGGTGCCGGATTCTTGGTCCAGAAGACAATACCGTCCACCACGTCGCGCGTGAGCGGCACCCGGCTCACCTGGTGGCGGTTCACGGGGTTGCGCGTGCAGGCAAAGCCCGCCTTGAGGCGGTTTAACAGCCATGTCGAGTAGAACGCGGGGATGTCCGTCCGCCGTGAGGCGCTGATGATCATGGTCGTCTCCTTCAGAGGACGTGGCAGCTATCGCGCACGTCGCCGGCCCCTCCACGATAGCGCACCCGCAGCCGGCCCAAGGGGTTAGGCACGGGTGCCACGACATGCCGCCTGGCTGGTCTCGCTTACTCCCCAGCGACGCTCTCGTCCCACTGCGCCTGGAGCCCCTCGAGCGTGACCGAGCCCTTCTCGACCTGGTTGACCGCATGGCGCTTTGCCAGATCGTCCGGGTAGTCCTGCAGCAGACAGACGCGGGTCTGGTCAGATTCCTGATGACAGACGGTGGGGACCAGTTGAAAGTCCGCGACTTCGGTATTGCTGGTGCCGTCCGGCTGCGCGCGTTTGACGAGCGTGAAGGTGGCCGCCGCGCCCAGGACGGTCTCAGGGTAGGGCTGGTTGCTCGCCGTATTTCCCAGGCTGTAGCAGACCCAGCCGGTAGCGCCTAAGTCCGTGGTCACCTGCTCCGCGCGCTGGACCACGTGCGGGTGCGAGCAGATCACCACGTCCGCGCCCGCGTCTATGAGCTTGCGCACCAACTGCTCGGTCTCCTCGCTCGGACAGGGCGCCAAGTCGTCTCCGATGTGCAGGAAGCAGATTGAGGCATCCGCTGCCCCCTCCGCTTCTCGCAAGCCCTCTGCCAGGGCAGACCCGTCGCCAATCAGGTTGATGCGCTGTTCGTCGCCATCCTCCTGGGTGCCCGCGTTGAGGTAGGCGGTGGCGTCAAAGAGGGCCAGCCGGATGCCGTTCTTCACGATGTAGCGCGGTGCGCAGTCCGGCTCGTCCGCGTCACGGATGCCCAGCAGGACCGCCTCCGGGTGCGCAAACCAGTAGCTCACGGTATCCGCCAGACCGCCTGCCCCCTGGTCGTAGGCGTGGTTTGTGGCGGACGCCACCACGTCAAATCCGCTTGCCAGCAGCGCATCTCCCATCTCGGTGGGGGTTGCAAACCGGGGGTATCCCGCCGCCTGCGAGCCGTCGGCCACAAACGGCGTCTCCTGGCAGACCGCCGCCAGGTCGTACGACCCGACCCAGCCCGCTACCTGGTCGTACACCGGCGAGAAGTCATAAGTCCCGGCATTCGAGGCGCCCCGGGACTCGGCGGCGGCGCGTGCCTGTCCCAGCATGCCCGCATGGGCGATGTTATCGCCTGCCGCCATGAAGGTCGCGGTCTTCTCGCCTGCGCGCAGCGAGGGGGATGCGCCGTCGATGAGGGTGAGCCCAAAGTCCTGCCACTCCCAGACGGTCTCATCGCCGGCGGTGTCCGCCAGGTGCAGGTCGTCATGGGCGTCAAGCCAGGCGCGCTGGGCCTCAAAGCCGATGTCCGACGACATCCACACCGGCTTAAGCCCTCCATCCAGGTAGTGAAAGATAAAGACGTGTTCCGAGAAGCCCAGGCTGTCGCGAGCAACCCAGAACGGGCGCGAGGTGCCGTAGCTGCCGCGCTTCCAAGCGATGAGGACCAGCTCCTGCACTCCGTCCCGGTCGACATCGCCTACCAGCGCGTCCGAGACCAGCCACCCGTCCTTGCTGACCGCGCGGCTCGTGCCGGAGTCGCAGACCGAGACGCGGCGGTCGGCCAGGCGCACGGTTTCGAGGGCGCCGTCGCCGTCCAGGTCGGCCGCCACCTCCACGCGCTGCCAGTCGATCCAGCGGGGCAGGAAGGCGCCGCGGATCCAGAGCCAACCGAGAAGCACGGCGCCCGCGGCGAGGCAGGCCGCTGCAATCGCGGCGGCTCGCCATCTCACGCTGCGCCCCGTATGGGTGCTGGGTCGCGCCACCGGGGACTAGCGCTCCCTCACCTGGAAGGTGCTGGTCCACTCGGGAGCGTCGGGGACGCTGGCGGTGCCGAGTGCGTCGGCGGAGATGCCCAACATGGTGCGCCACTGCGAGTCGGTCAGGCGGTTGGCCATGGGCTGCTCAAACTGGTAGTAGCTGGAGACGGCGCCAATGCCTACGTGCAGCTCGCCGTCGATGGGGAAGACCACGTACATTGTGGAGACCTTGCCGGTGGCCACCTCAAGGCAGGTGCCGGTGTCCGAGTTTGAGGCGATGTCGGTCACCAGCGCCGCCGGGTGCGTCATCGAGCGCATGGTGCCCTTGCCCACCTCGCCGTTGTAAGCCTGCGTCCAGAAGTGCTCGAGCTGGCCGCCGTAGGAGCGGATGAGCTCGTACTCGTCGTTGGTGAGCGCGTCGCCGGCCAGCTCCTTCTGGGAGATGGTCTGCAGCTGGTCGCAGAGCTGGGCGAGAAGCTCCAGGTCGGCGGCGTCATCGCTGGCGAGCATCCCGTAGCCGGAGAGGCCGGCCGAGGTGGCGCGGGTGAGGTTGGCCAGGCGCTCGTAGACCACCGGCTCCGGCTCCACGTAGCCGCGGTCGTCGACGGGGTCTATCTCGCCGCCCATCTCGACCATCGCCTGCTTGGTGTAGAGGACGGTGTCGTGCTTGAGCTCGGTATAGCTTGAGAGGTAGGTCTGCAGGTTCTTGCGGTCCCAGGCGGGGGATTGCATGAAGGAGGGGTAACCCTCGCGCTTGCTCACCAGCAGCGGGTTCAAGGTGTAGAGCCACTGCGAGTAGAGGCTCTCGGTCCAGATGGTGCTGCCGTTGTTGGCGATGTCCCGGCGCAGCTGCGCGACGTTGTCCGAGTAGCCCGGGAAGCTGGTCTTGCCTTCGCTGTCGAGAATCGACTGGGCTTCGGCGGAGCCCAGGGTGACCGGGACGTCGAGCGGGTCGGGCATGATGCGGTCGCTCACCTGCGGGGCGGTGAGCTGGGTGAAGATGCCCTCATCCAAGGTGAAGCGTTGCCCCATCAGGCGGAAGCCCTTCTCGGCGGCGGTGTCGTTTGCGTCAGACCCGGTCACCACCGCGGAGCTCACCTGAGGGGCCTCCATCTGGGCGGTCAGGCTGTGGTAGCTCTTCCAGGCGCTGTCGTTGCCGGCCAGCGAGGAGGCCGAGACGTCGCTGCCATAGCACGCCTGAGCGATGGGGTAGTACTCGTAGTAGCCGCAATCATCGCTTTGACCGGCAAAGAAGCCGGTGACTGCATAGACCGACGACCACTGGTCGAGGACGTCGTTCACGGCGAGCGTCATGAGCAGGGCCGAGCGATCCAGGTCCTCGTCCGCCTGGGTGAAGTTGACCTGGCCAAACCACTGCATGGCGCGGAAGTACTGCTCCAGCTGAGGGTCGCCCTCGTAGTAGCCGCGCGGTGCAAACTGGCTGTAATCGATGTCGACGCCCGTGAGCGGCGAGGCGGCGATGCCGCTGGCAGACGTTATGTTGGCGACCTCGGCGTCAACGGCGGCAGAGACGTAATCAGGCACCGAAACGTCCTGGCCCGTGAGGCGACAGGCCACGGCAAAGTAGCCCACGTTGCGCTGGGCGGCGCTCTCCCACTCGGTGCCGGCGAGGGCGTCGAGCTGGTTCTGGCTCTCCTGGTAGAGGGCGGTGCTCATGGACGAGACGGTGGGGGAGAGGCTGGTCTTCTCGGTGTTCTTCAACAGGTGGCTGAAGTAGAGGTGGTAGGTGTGAAGGATGGAGTCCGTGGTGACGAAGCTGGGGTAGAGGTTGTAGCGGTTGAACTCGTAAACGTCAAAGAACTCGTTGCCTCCCGCGCCTTCCAGCACGGCAAAGTCATTCTGTGCAAGCAGCGGCTGGACGGATTGCGGTACGAAGACGTCGTTCAGGTTGGTAACGTTGGAGAGGTCGCTGTCGACCGTGTAGGTGCTGGTAGATCCATAGGGGTTGCTGGTGGACGAGGGATCGTCGCCTCTCTTTGTGGTGGAGGAGAGGGAGGTGGTGGCGGCCCCGGCTTGCTGGGCATTCTGGCTGGCGTTCTGCTCCAAGACGTTCTTGTCCGTGTAGCCGGCGAGGGCTGGCGCTGCGTAGGTGGCGTCGGTCGCACTGAGCGGGGCGATGAAGAGAGGTCGCGCGGAGGCGGTGATGGTGGAGCCGCTGGGGGCGGTCACGCTGGTAGAGCCGGCGCTGCTTGAGCTGGTGTTCTTATGAGACGGGCGGCCGGCAACCCCAAAGACCAGGGCGCAGATCGCGATGGCGCAGGCGACGCCGGCGATGGCGGCGACTGCGGTCTTCTTGTTGGCGTCGGGCTTGGACCTGTTGGAGCCGGGCGCAGGCGCAGGGGCAGGCGGCATCGCCGGCATGGGCGCGGGTGCCTGTGGCCGGGCGGGAGCCGGAGAGGGTGAGGGCGCCGCGGGAAGCGGGTGTCCGCAGGACTTGCAGAACCGGGCGCCATCGGGGTTTTGCTTGCCGCATTGCGTGCAGTACATGGAGCTCCGATCGCCGTGTTCGGTGAGGGTGTGGTGCCAGTGCTAGCGAGATTATACGACGCGCATATGCCGGCCCTAGCTTCGTGCGGTTTATGCAGAGCTCCCGGCGTTTCTGCAGGTCGGTTTGGGAGTCTATGCATAGATTATGCAGGGGGTCTCTGAAACAGGTCCGTCTGCAGGCTTCGAAGCCCAAAAATGCAGAGATACCTCGAAATACCGCTATACATGACGCCGAAAGAGCCGATAGAGCCACCCACAGACCACAGTTTCCTGGGGTTTCTCGAATGCATAGCGCTTCAAAGCCCCTGGAAGGCGACATAATCGAGGCATGTCTACGTTTTTCAGGCGTAACAAGAGCAAGACAAGTTATGTTTGCAGGAGACCGTATATTCATACCGATATATGCAAATCGATGAATACCTCGGAAACCCGGTCTCGCACGAGAGGGGGAGACTTCCGTGCGAAAGCCCCGAGGGCGGGATGCGAGCCCGCGCTGCCCCCGTCGCCGTCGCGGTAGCGGCGGATCCAGAGGCTCGCCGCGGGCTGCCCTCGCTCCCTCAAGCGTCCTTCCTCAGACCAGCAAGCCCTCCCGGTCGATGCGCTGGTCAATCCGTCGTCCCGTGCATTTCCCAAGGTAGTTGAGTATCTGATAGGACATGACAAAGCGGCGTTGTGTCGTTATGTCCGAGAGGTCGTCGTGGATCAGCTGCTCGATCTTCTTCACTTTGGTTGCCACTGTGTTGCGATGCAGGTGGCAGGCTTCGGCGGTTTTACTGATGGAGAGGTTGTTGAGGCAGTACTGGCAGCAAAGTTCGAGGAGGATGTCGTCGTTTTCCAGGTCGTACTGGTAGAGCGAGTTGACGTCTACATGTGCGAGGAAGAGGAGGTTGTCATCACCGTACTGCTCTTTAAATGACCGGTAGCAATGGTCGATGAGCACGTAATCGGCCCAATCGGGAAAGTAGAAGATCCGCTCGTCCGGGTTCTCTCTGAGTGCGCGGGCAAGCTCGAGGATGCGGCTGGTGATTTCGAGGGGGACGCGCAGGATGGATCGCTGCCGGGCGCCGTTGGTGAAGCAGGCGCATGCGTGATGCTGCGTAAGGAGTCGGTTCAAAGGCTCGGAGGAGATGCCAAAGCTGTCGTCGGCAATCTTGAAAGGTCGCCCAAAGAGCACGTAGACGCGATGGTCCACAACCCCGGCGTCGCTGTTGGAGATGAGCTGGGAGAGCCCTGCCGCCAGCGACTCCTCGTTCTTAGGGATTCGGTATCCCTCGTCAAAGTCTGCCACGAGGAAGTACGCAAAGGTGTCGAGCACGATCGGCAACCGGGAGATCCGCCGCCTGACCTCCTGTTCGGACCCTATCGACCTGCTTCTGAAGTCCTCGATGAAGGTGGTGAACTCCCGGTTGTGAGCAAATTCCAATCCCTCGGGGCCTTCGAGAAGGCTCAGCGCCCGGTTGAGGGTGACGAGCATCGCATCGCCGGGGAGTAGGTCCTTTCCGTGCCGGGCGAGGATGAGGTGGTAGAGGGGGGCTCCCGGCCTTAGCAGCGGTCGGTAGAACACGCGGCAGTGGTCGATGTAGGCGGCGCCGTCCTCTGCGATCTGCTTGCTAGAGAGCATATGGTTGGGCGTATCTGTCAACCTCTTGAATACCGATGAGGTTATCTTGTTCGCTTCAAGGACCTGCTGAATCGCGGGGCACTCTGCTTCTTCGGGGCGGATTACCGAGGCCGCTATCTGATGCTGGTCATCGAGCACGAGGACGCTTGTCTGAAAGAGCCGAGAAGCCCTGTTGACGACCATTGTGGCGTCGTGGCATTTGGCAGCGTAGCCGACGAGGTTGGCCAGGTACGACCTGAATTGGGAGAACCCCTGATCAAGCAGGCCAAAGAGGTCGATGGGGTCCATGGGCGTGCAGACGATGTCGACGCCTTGATGGGAGGCTTCGGCGGAGAGGTCGATGCCGTCGTCGGTTGCGAAGAAGGACACCGCGCCGTGCTCCTGTGGAAGCTGCTGCAGGCACGCGGCGATGCTCCCGCTGGAGCCAATGTAAATGACGTCGGAGACGGCAGCATCGAACTGCCTGGTAAAGGCCAACCTCGTAATGGGGTTGATATCCTTGTTTGAGATCACGCGATACGCAATCGCGCCTGTCACCGCATCAGGGCAGTAGTCCAGCAGATTTGCCATTCAGACTCCCTCGTCGACCAGAAACGCTGTAGAGGAGATGGTACCGCCTAAAGGCGTTATGCGCGGGGCGCGTGCCCTGTGCGCAAAGGGAGCTGCGGCGACGGTTAACGATTACCTGCAGGGATGGATACGCATGAAAAGCGGGGGCCACACCTGAGCGCAGCCCCCGCTGGTGAAGCCCGATGTCGTCCTCGCCTACGCCTGCGCCTGAGTGCGCTCGGCGTCGATGGCGGCAATCTGCTCTCTGAACTTCTTGCCCTTGGTGGCACGCAGTACAAAGAGCGTGCCCACGATGAGCGCCACGCCCACGATGAGGCAGATGACCCAGTTGCGCACAAAGCCGGCCAGAATGAAGCAGATGAAGGAGATCGCTGCCACGGTCATGGCGTAGGGAATCTGCGTTGAGACGTGCGTGATGTGGTTCACGTTGGCGCCGGCGGAGGCCATGACGGTGGTGTCGGAGATGGGCGAGATGTGGTCGCCGCACACGGCCCCGGCCAGGCAGGCCGAGATGCCGATGGTGAGCAGCGTGGGCTGCCCGGCAAAGATGGGCAGCACGATGGGGATGAGGATGCCAAAGGTGCCCCAGCTCGTGCCTGTTGCAAAGGCAAGCCCCAGGGCCACCAGGAAGATGATGGCCGGCAGCATGCTGTAGAGGCCTGCAGCCGCGCCCTGCATGAGGCCGGCCACGTAGACATCGGCGCCGAGAGCGCTGGTGGCGAGCTTGAGCGTGAGCGCAAAGGTGAGGATCAGCATGGCGGGGACCATGGCCTTGAAGCCCTCCACAAAGCAGTCGGTGGCCTGCTTGAAGGTCACTACTCGGCGGCAGAGCAGGTAGATGAAGGAGACCACCAGGGCTACGATCGATCCCCAGGGCAGGCCAACCGAGGCGTCGGTGTTGCCAAAGGCGAGCGACAGGCTCATGTAGCCCTCGGCCTCGGGATCCCAGAAGCCGCCGACGTACAGCATGCCGACGATGCAGCAGGCGATGAGCAGCAGCACCGGGAAGAGCATGTCCCAGAGCGAGGCGCGCGGCTGGTCGATGGGCTTCTCGTTGCTGAGAGAGCCCACGTTGCCGGTGCGGTACGACTCCAGCTCGTAGCTGGCCATGGGGCCGTAATCAAACCCCATGAGGGCGATGGCGACGATGAAGGCGATGGTGAGCAGCGAGTAGAAGTTGTAGGGGATGGCGGACACAAAGAGCTGGATGCCGGTGATGCCGCTGTTGAGGTCGGCGGCGGTGGCAGAGACGGCGGCCGCCCAGGACGAGATGGGCGCGATCATGCAGATGGGCGCTGCCGTGGCGTCGATGAGGTAGGAGAGCTTGGCGCGG
>OMWF01000142.1 GCA_900314665.1 uncultured Actinomycetes bacterium | reverse complement strand
GGCCTTGGCGGCCTTGGCAGAGGATGAGGCCGAGCGGCTGCGCGCGCCGCCCGAGGCACTCGCGGCGGCGGTCTTCTTGCTCTTCTCCTCTGCCTCCTTCTTGCCCGGGCAGTCGACGTTCGTGCACAGCTCCCACGGCCCACGACGGGTGGCCACCACGGCCAGCGGGTAGCCGCAGTGCCCGCACACCTTGTCGGTGGCGCTCAGAGCCCCCCGTCCGGGCAGCGGTGCGCTCACCCCGCACTGGCCGTAGTTGGTGCAGCGCACAAACCGCTTGAGCGAGCGCGGCGACTTCTGCGCAATCAGATGGCCCTCGCGCCCGGCAGCGGCGCAGACCGGGCAGGCGCCCAGGTCGACATCGGGTTCCTTGTTGGAGGAGCACTCCGGGTCAACGCAGTGATTGAAGGGCTTCTGCCTGAAGAGCGTAATCTTGACCTGCGGCTTTCCACAAATCGGACAGGGCTCTTCCACCGGCTCGATCTTGTTGGCCCGCGGCAGAGGGTAGGTCACGTCGCAATCGGGCCAGTTGGCGCAGCCCAAGAAGACGCTGTGGTTCTTGGCGCTGGTCTTGACCAACAGGTCGCCCCCGCACTTGGGGCAGGCGCCCACCCGGGCGTCGGCGGTAACGGCGTCCGAGATGCGCTCGCCCAGCTCGTCCTTGCGGGGCACGAGCTCGTCCATGACCTCAGAGAGCATGTCGCGCGAGTGGTTGACCACCTCATCCAAGGTGTCCTTGCCGTCGGCGATGAGGGTCATGTCGTCCTCTAGCTCGCTCGTCATCGTGGGCGAGGTGATGTGCGGGGCAAACTCGTGCAGGGCGTCGATCACGGCGCGGCCCAGCTGGGTGGGCTCGATGGCGTCGCCGGTGATGTAGCGCACCTGGTAGAGGCGGTCGATGGTGGAGTGGCGCGTGGACTTGGTGCCCAGGCCCTGGCGCTCCATCTCCTGGATGAGGCTGCTAGCCGAGTAACGCGCCGGCGGCTGAGTCTGCTTGGCGAGCAGCTCTGCGCCCTTGAAGTCGACGACATCCCCGCTGGCCAGCTTGGGCAGCTGCTCGTCCTTCTTGAGCCCGTAGGGGTAAATCTCCCTGAAGCCCTTCTTGACCAGCACGTCGCCCTTGGCGGCGAAGGGCTCTCCGGCCACCTCGATGGTGATTTTGGTGCCCTCAATCACCGCCGGCTGTGAGAGCGTGGCCAAGAAGCGACGGGCGATCAGGTTGTAGAGCTTCAGGTCCTGGCCGTCCAGGGTGCTGGCATCTGCTGCGGCGGTGGGATAGATGGGCGGGTGGTCCGTCTCCTCCTTCTTGCCACGGGTGGCGGTGAGCTTGCCCTGGGACAGGAGCTTCTCGGTGTAGGGACGGTAGGCGGGAACGTCCCCCAGCATCCGCACCACGGCGGAGAGGTCCATCGTGGACGGGTAGACGGTGTTGTCGACGCGGGGGTAGCTCGTGAGTCCGCGCATGTAGAGGGATTCGGCGATGCGCATGGTGTTGCGGGGGCTGATGCCCTCTGAGGCCGCCGCGGCGATGAGCGAGGTGGTGTTGAAGGGGGCCGGCGGCGCCTGGGTGCGCGAGCGCTTGGCGATGTCGGTCACCGTTCCCTGAGAGGCCCCGGCCACCGCCTTCATCACCGCCTGGGCCGCCGCCTCCTCCTTAAAGCGCCCGGCGGCATGGAGGGCGCTGAACTCTCCCCCGTCCCGGGCGAAAGTGCCCTTGATCTCCCAGTAGTCCTCCGGAATGAAGGCTTCGCGCTCCTCCTCGCGCTTGACGACCAGCGCCAGCGTAGGGGTCTGGACACGGCCAGCCGAACGGGTGTTGCCCAGGCCAGAATACTTGGCGGCTGTGAGGTAGCGGGTCAGGGTCGCGCCCCAGATGAGGTCGATGTAACGGCGGGAGTCGCCGGCAGCGGCCAGATTGGTGTCCAGGTCCACCAGATTGTCAAAGGCCTCGGTGATCTCGGCCTTGGTGAACGACGAGTACCGCGCCCGCGAGATGGGCAGGTCGGGGTTCACGGAGAGCACCTGGACCATGGCGTCATAGCCGATAAGCTCGCCCTCGCGGTCAAAGTCGGTGGCGATGATGGCGCTGTCGGCCTTCTTTGCCAGGTTCTTGAGCGAGCGGATGATCTCCTTCTCGGCCGGAGCCTTGTAGACCGGGGCATAGACCAGATACGGCAGCGCCGGCACCTTCCAGCCCTTGAGGTCCACCCCGTCGGCGAGGAACGGCTTGCGCTTGCTCTTGAAGGGCGGATGGGCGAGCTTGGCAGGAATGCTGGCGGGGATGGTCTCGTCATCCCGGGTCACGCCGCTCCATCCCTTCCTGGGCTTATAGACCAGGCGGTCGGGAAAATCGACATCCATGATGTGGCCGCGAAGGCCGATGCAGACCCACTCCTCGCCCTCGTGGTTAAAGCGGAAGACGGGGGTCTGGTAGACCTTGTCGCTCTTAGGCTTGCCGTCAGCCAGAATCCGGGAGATGTTGCCGGCGGCGTCGTTCTTCTCTGTGATGACGAGCTTCAAAGGCGGTCCTTTCAGCCTTAGGAGAGGCACATGGGGCAAACCGATCGACGGCGCCGCCACCCCGCGGGGCGGGAGACGAGCCCGAGGAGAGGTACCAGAACGAGCCGTTGCGAAGTGCGGGGCGCAACGGCGGCTCAAGGTGCTCACCCTATCATCTGGCACCCGCTCGGTTCAAGTTCAAAAGCGTTACGCCTCGGCTCCCGCCTTCACCTCATCGATGTGCTCCGCAACCCAATCGACCAGCGGCTTTGAGCCCTCGCCGGTGGTCGCGGCCAGCGTGAACACGGGAGCGGTGGGGTTGAGCTCGGCCACATGCTGGCGGAAGAGATCCTCGTCAAAGGTGAAGTAGGGCTTGACGTCCGCCTTGTTGACGATGACCGCCTTGCTGGCCTGGAAGATGCCCGGATACTTGAGGGGCTTGTCGTCTCCCTCGGGAACCGAGAGAATCATGATCTTGGCATGCTCGCCCAGGTAGAAGTCGACCGGGCAGACCAGGTTGCCCACGTTCTCGATGATGATGAGGTCGAGGTCGTCGAGGGGCAGCACCTTGGCCGCCCGA
Source organism: uncultured Actinomycetes bacterium (assembly GCA_900314665.1). GTDB lineage: Bacteria > Actinomycetota > Coriobacteriia > Coriobacteriales > RUG033 > RUG033. The sequence continues at coordinate 18,778 of OMWF01000142.1, read as the reverse complement.
GCAATCATGTCGGCCTCGAGGTGGCACAGGCCGCCGGTGTTGATCTGCACCGCCGCGTTGCCGCCGGCCTTGATCTTGTCGGCATCGACCGAGCTGGCGATGTCGCCCTCGATGACGGCGACGTTGTAGCGGTCGCCCAGGGCCTTGATGAGCATCTGGATGGTGGTGGTCTTGCCCGAGCCCGGAGAGGACATCAGGTCGAGCACGAGCACCCCCTTGCGATCAAAGAGCGCACGGTTCTCCTGGGCGATGCGGTCGTTCTTGTCCAGGATGGGCTTCTCCATATCGATAACCGCCATGGTGTTCAACTCCTTAAACATAGTGGGAAGGGCGCGCTTACGCCTCGTCGGGCAGCTCGACCTCGATGTTCTCAATCAGCATCTCACGCCCCGCCAGCAGCATGGTCGACCAGGACCCGCACTGCGGACATTTGAGATGGTAGCGGTCGTGCTCAAACTCGCAGCCGCAGTCCACGCAGCGGCTGCGCGGACGTACGTAGGTGACCCGCAGGTCCGCGCCCTCGGCCATAGTGCCTTCGGAGAGCGCCTCAAAGGCGAAGCTCAGCGACTCGGGCACCACCTCGGTCATGTCACCGATGGTGAGCGCGATAACGGTGACCCTCTGGGCGCCGGCCTCCCGGGCCGCTTGCTCGACCGCCTCCAGGATTCCACTCATCAGGCTGACCTCATGCATGGCGCCTCACTCCGCCCGCGCCAGCTGCTCGGAGTCCCCGCCCTCGAGCGCGCCCTCTTCCTCGGCCCGCTTCTTGATCCGCTTGTTGAGCACGATGCGGGCGCACAGCAACGAAATCTCATAGAGGCCCACCAGGGCGGCAAACATGAGCAGCATGGTGACTGGGCTGGCGTCGGGTGTGATGATGGCCGAGACGCTCATCAGGACCACGTAGACGACGCGCCACGAGTGGCGCAGCTTCTTGTAGGGGACGATCTCAAAGATGGTCAGGTAGAAGATGACCAGCGGCAGCTCGAAGGCGATGCCGAAGCCGATCTCAAAGAGCATGATGAGTTTGAGGTAGTCGGTGGCGGTGGGCATGGCGGTGGCGATCTCGGCCGTCTGCGCCAACAGCCACTGGAAGGCCGGCTTGAGGATGACGAAGTAGCAGAAGACCATGCCCACGGCAAAGAGGATGACGCCCACGATGAAGGTGGGAACCACCCAGCGCCGCTCGTTCTCCTTGAGGGCGGGCAGGAAGAAGGCGAAGATCTGCCACAGCCAGAGCGGGGCGGTGACGATGAAGGCGGCAAAGATGGAGACCCTGAAGCGGATGGTGAAGCCGCCCAGCGGGTCGAGCACCACCAAGCTGGCGCTTCCCGCCTCGGTCATGTAGTCGCGGATGGGGTCGAGAAGAAACTGGACGATCTGCGGCGTCGCCAGGTAGAGCACGCAAGCGGCGGCGAGCAGGCAGACCACGGAGATGATGAGCCGGCGGCGCAGCTCGCCCAAGTGCTCGGAGATGGGCATGCGGGCTTGTCTGATGGGCATGGATCAGGCCTGGCCGGCCCCCTCACCTCCCCCGGTGACCTGGGCATCCGGCTGCGGAGCGAGGTCGTAGAGCTCCTCGGCAAGCGAGGGCGAGGGCTGCTCGGGCCGGGTCTCGGCGGCGTCTGCCCCGGATACGGCTGCGGGCTGCTCGAGCTCCTGCCCAGAGGCCGTCTCCCGAGCGGCGCGCTGGCGATCGAAGCGGGCCCGACGCGCGGCGAAGGTTTCCTCGCCGGAAGCGGATGCGGACGGGTCCTTCTCTGCTGGCCGGGGCTTCTCGGCCGCCTGCGCGGCAGCTGGTTCCGACGCCCCTGCCGGAGTTGCATCCGGGGCGGCAGCGGCCTGGGAGGGGCTGGCGTCCGTGCGGGCATGCTCCTTGCGGGCCTGCTCCTTGGCCAGACGGGCCCGTCGCTCGGCGAAGGTCTCCGTGCTGGAGGCCTTCTTGACCTGGCGCTTGCCAGCGCTCTTCTTGCTGCTCTTGCCCGTGATGATCTCTGCCGGGTTCTTGAGCGGCTCGTTGTCCATGATGGGGTCGTAGACCTCGGTGCGGATGACCTTGTTCATCTCATCCTGGGCGTTTCGGAACTGGCGCATGGCACGGCCGATGGTGCGACCGATCTGAGGGAGCTTCTCCGGCCCAAAGATGAGGAAGGCGAACAGAAGAATGATGAAAAGCTCGGTGCTACCGATGCCAAACATACCTGGGGCCGCTCCTTCCTCGTATCACAATCCTGCCCGTCGCATCGGCCGGGCCCTGCCGTCTGTTTGCAAGCGTAGGCGATTACCGGGCGCTCGTGGTGCCCTGCGAGCCGCCCGTGGTGGTGTTTGAGCTGGTGGTCGAGAGGGCGCTCGCCGTGCCGTACGCCTCCTTGGCCAGGTCCTGCTGCCCCGTCAGCTGGTACATGGCGCCCAGCGTCTGCCAAGCGGACTGGTAGGAGGGGTTGCGATCGGTAATGGCCTTGACCTCGGCGATTGCCGCGTCATGGTCGCCCGTGTAATAGACGGCCTCGGCATGATCGAGAGCCACCGGGTCGCTGTCGGAGACGGACAGGTAGCGGGCGTAGGCGTCGGCGGCGGCGCTCCAGCGCTGCGCCGCCTCGGAGACGGCCTCGCTGTCGCTCGAGCCCAGGTTGGTGAGCGCCTGGGCCCAGGCCTTGTAGTTGTTGCCCAGCGAGCGCAGGGCGTTGGTGTTGGTCGAGTCGGCGTCCACCTTCTTCTGTGCCCCATCCACCAGCTCTTTGAAGTAGGTGTCGATGCTCTCCTTAGAGGTGGCGTCGTAGGGCAGGCCGGACGAGGCGGAGCTGCTGGACGCCTGGCTGGCGGTGTCGCTGCCAGAGCGCGATCCGGCCAGCAGGGTGGCCACCGAGGGGATGGTCATGGCTAGGGCCAGGATGACCACCACCACGATAACCACGATGCGGAACGCTTTTGATTGACGAAGGTCCTTATATGCCATAGGTACGCGGTCCTCCTCTTATCAGCGCAGCTTGAGGCGCATCTCCTCGGCGCGGGCCTTGACCCGGCCGGGATCGACGCGATGCTTGTGGGTGCCGTTCTCGTACAGGATCTTGCCCCCCACCATGGTCATGATGACGTTGTCCTGGTTGGCTGTGTGCACGATAGCGGAATCCGGGAAGTGCGTGGGCGCCTGGTGCGAATTCGAGAGGTCGATGGCGATGACGTCGGCCAGCTTGCCCGGTTCCAGGCTGCCGATGCGGTCCTCCATCTTGAGGGCGCGGGCCCCGTCGAGGGTGGCCATGCGGACCATCTGGTTGGTGGTGATGAAGTTGCGCTTGTCGCCAAAGGAGCGCTGGATGAGCATGCCGATGCGCATCTCGTCGATCATGTCCATGGAGTCGGAGGCGGCCGGCGAGTCGGTGCCCAGGCCCACGCGCAGCCCCGCCTTGAGGTACTTGCCCACGGGAGCCACGCCCATGCCCAGCTTGGCGTTGCAGCGGGGGCAGAAGGCGATGGCCACGTCGCGCTCGGCCAGCATCTCGATGTCCTCGTCGTCCACGTGCACGCAGTGGATGGCCAGCACGTTGGGAGCGTCGAGGATGCCCCAGTTGAGCACGTAGCGGACCGGGCTCACGCCGGTGGGCAGCCAGGGCGGCATGTCGATGCCGTAGCCGCGCTCAAGCTCATGGTTGTGCACCGAGAAGGGCGACGACCCGTAACGCACAAAGTCGCTCTCCTCCTGCGAGCAGGCCACGTGCACAGCCACCGGGGTGCCGTCCGACCCGTAGTCGGCGATGGCCGCCAGCAGGTCGGGATGGCAGCGGTAGAGGGTGTTGGCGCCGATGCCCACCGTGATGCGCTGGGGGTCGTACGCTTCGCGCCAGGCGTGGATGTCCTCGTCGGCGCGCTCGATGGTGCGCTTGATGCGGGCCTTCTCCATGGTCTCGGCCTCGCGGTAGATCATGCCGCGCAGGCCGATGGCGTTGACGGCGGCGGCGGAGGCGCCGGTGGAGGTGATGTCGGCCACCGTGGTGATGCCAGAGGCCACCGCCTCCAAGCCGCCGAGCAGCGCCGAGTCATCCCAGTCCTGCCGCGAGAGGAGCATGGCCTTCTCGTCGACGGCGTTCTTGTACGGCGCGTACGGGACGTCCGGGGAGGCGCCGCGCAGGGCGGTGTACTCCAGGTGGGTGTGCAGGTCGACGAAGCCCGGCATGATGGCCGCCAGCCCAAAGTCGCGGGTCTTCTCCTCCGGGTAGCGCATCTTGAGGTCGCTGGCATAGCCCACATCGGCGATGCGGCCGTCCCGAACCAGCACGGCGCCGTTCTCGATATGCGGCTGCGAGACGGGCAGGATGTAGCGAGCGCACAACAGCATTGGACGTCCTCCTACTTGATGGCCTGATGGATGGCGGTGATGCCGCCCGTGCAGTTCTCGTATGTGACCCGGTCAAACCCGGCGGCACGCAGCAGCGACGCCAGGCCCTCCTGGTCGGGAAACGCGTTGATGGAGTTCTTGAGGTAGACGAACCCGGGTCGGTCGTGGGTGAGCAACCCTCCGATGAAAGGAATCATCACGTTCAGGTACGCATGATAGAGCACCCGCCACACGGGGTTGGACGGCGTCGAGAACTCGAGGATGACAAAGCGTCCACCGGGCCTGAGCACGCGGTAGGCCTCGGAGAGCGCCTTCTCGCGGTCGGGGATGTTGCGGATGCCGTACGCAATGGTGACCAGGTCAAACGACTCGTCCGGATAGGGTATGTCCTGGGCGTCGACCACCATGAACTCGAGCGGCACCCCGTTACTCTCGGCGACCTGCCGGCTCTTGGCGATGTCGAGCATGGCGGGGGTGAAATCGGTGCAGGCGATGCGGGCCGGCGGTGTATCACGGCAGATGCGGTAGGTCACGTCTCCGGTGCCCGCCGCCAGGTCGAGCACCTCGTCGGTGGGCTTGGCCTGCGCCCGCTTCACCGTGCGGCGCAGCCACACCTTGTAGATGCCAAAGGAGGAGAGCGCGTTGAAGAGCGAGTAGCGCCGGGCGATCTTGGTGAAGATGGACCGGGCGCGGTCCATGGAGACCTGGGCCTCGGCCTCGGCCCCGGTGGCAGTGTCCACCGCGTGGCTCGCGGCGGTGGCCTCAGGGACGGCCGCCCTGCCGGCGTCAGCGGAGGGCGTGCCCGCAGCGCTCTTCTCGGCAATCAGATCATCTGGCATGCTCCGACGTCCTCCCTCCGTTGAGAGCCGAGTTTCATGAGGTTCTATTTTCACCCGTCCGGAGCCCCGTTGAGCCCACAACTCCGCAGGAGTGCGCCTTGTCTGCAAGAACGGACGCAATCCGTTGGTTCTGGGGCGCCCGCGCATTCGGCGCACCGCCAACCGCAAGCCGCATTGCAGGCGCCCGTGTATCTGGGCACCGGCTATTCCATGGGGTATCTTCTTGTAACGAGCATGGCACCTTCTACTGATCAGGAGCCTCAGGTGAGCGACAGCACGAGCACAGACAAGACAGCGGTGGTTCCCGACTCCCCCTCGCCCGTCCGACGCCTGCTGGCGGCAGCGCCGTGGAGGCTGTGGACCGTGATCGGCAGCCTGCTGGTGGTCATCGTCCTGGCGGGTCTGTGGCTCTACTCGATCTACGGCCCGCTCGACCAGGGCGCGCTGCGCCAGCAGCAGGAGACCCTCACCGGCGTGGCCCTCTCCGACGCCGCTGCCGTTCAGGCGGAGGCTCAGGTAAGCGGCACCGCCTCGCCGTCTGCGCTCATCTCGCCGCTCTCCACCTCAAACCACCTGCGCATCACCTTGGTGGGACCGGACGGTACGGTCCTGGCCGACACCGCCCACTCCGTCGACGAGATGCAGAACCATCTGGACCGCCCCGAGGTGGCAGCCGCCCTCGGCGGGTCTACCGGCACCGACGTGCGGGTCTCGCGCACCGACTCCATCGAGCGGGTCTACGCCTCAGCGCCGGTCGAGCTCTCCGGCACCACGTACGCCCTCTGCGTCTCACTCCCGCTCTCCAACGTGCGCGGCGTGCCGGTGGCCGCCCGCGAGGCGAGCACCCTCCTGCTCATTGTCGGCGTCTTTGCCGCGCTCATCATCCTGTGCATCACCATCCGGCTGGCGTCGCGCCCGGTGCGCCGACTCGAGTCGGTGCGGCGGGACTTCACGCGGGATGCGGCCGAGCAGCTCGACGTCCCCGCCGCCACCATCCGCCAGCTCTCCGGCGACGTGGTCGCCGCCGCCCGGACAGGCGACCTGGCCGCCGTGCAAGCCCTCGCCCCGCACCTTGATTACGAGAGCGCCTACCTCGAGCAGACCGTCGACCGTCTGCGGCGCCTGGCCGCCTTGGAGGACCGCGACGGCCGCCAGGGCCCGCTTCAGACCGCGAGCTTCTCGCAGGCGGTGCACGCCTCCTTTGAAACGCACAGGCAGCAGGCGGCAGAGCGCGGCCTTTCCCTCGAGCTTGCCGACGCCACCGCCCAAGACGACACGTGCCTGGTGGGGCTCTCGGATGCGGTGGCTGAGCTCATCTGCGACGGGCTGATCGACAATGCCCTGCGCTACACCGACCGCGGGGGCGTCACGCTGCGCCTATCGGCGACAAGCGACCTCGTCAAGCTGCAGGTGGTGGACACCGGCGCAGGCATCGCCCCCACCGAGCAGGAGCGCATCTTTGAGCGCTTCTACCGCGGCGAGGCGGCCCGCCGCCTGGAGCAGGGCGGTGCCGCCGCCCAAGGCGCAGGCCTGGGGCTCTCCCTCGTGAGGCACGCGGTCAAGCGGGCCCGCGGCAGCGTCGGGCTGGCCAGCGAGGAGGGCAAAGGCTCGACATTCACCATCCTGCTTCCCCGCGTCTCAGAGCCGTTGGAGGTCGTCGATGCGTAACCCCATCCGTTCCGAAGAGTACGGGATGCTCCAGCACGTGGTGGACACCTTGTTTCTCAACCACACCCTGGTCTCCCGGCTCGACCTGGTCTTAAGCGCCGAGGCGGCGGACCTGTGCGACGACCTGATGGAGATCGTGAGCCTGCTGCCCCCCGGTCGCTACGACCGCCACGACCTGTGCATGCAGCTCAACTCCGCCATCAGCGCCCATGGCTGGGGCCTCATCTACGGCACCGTGGAATAAGGCCGGACCGTCAGGGGCGCCCTCCCAACGAGAAAGGCGCGCGCCTCGCATGGAGCGGGTGCGCGCCTGTTGTCTGTGTGCCTGCCTATCTGCCGGGTGCCGGCGCTCGGCCGGCCCTGCCCCGTGTGCTAGTACATGATGACCGGAGTGCCCACGCTCAGCATCGAGTAGAGCTCTTGGGCCTTGGCCGGGGGCATGTTGACGCATCCGTGAGAGCCATTGCTCTGATAGATGGTGCCGCCAAAGGAACTGCGCCAGTTGGCGTCATGCAGGCCGGTGCCGCTCCAGGTGATGCGCATCCAGTAGTTAACCGGCGACTCCCACTCGTAGGTGCCGTCAGGCTTCTGCGGACCGCGCAGCACCGAGGGGGACTGCTTCTCCAAGATGCTGTACACGCCGGTGCAGGTGGCGCGCTTGGCGGTGGGGAGTCCCGTCACCACATCCGAATCAAACGCCACAGAGCCGTTGACGATGTACCACACGTGCTGTGCGGGGATGCTCACCTCGACGTAGGTGCTGCCCCACTCGGGCTGGGTGTGCGAGACGGCTTTGGAGCTCCAGACAGGCTCCCGGGTCACCTGGCCCGCGCTCTCCAGGTCCTCCTTGATCTGAGACACCTCGTCATCCACGTCGACCTTCCAGCCGTACGTGCCCCCGGAAACGGTGATGGACGAACCGGTGGCAGTGGTGAAGGACCGGGAGCTCCCCACGGTATCGAGGTTGGCGGAGAGATTCTCCTTGACCCAGGACCTGATCGAGTCGTCGTCGATGGTATAGGTGCCGTCATCGCCCTGCACCAGCCAGTCGGCAACGGCGCTGCCGCTCAGCTCGAGGGTTCCTTTGCTTCCCAGGTCGTAGACGATCGACCCGCGTGCGTACTCGTTGCACGCCGCGGCTTTGGAGGCGAGGCCGGCGTCGTCGGAGTAGACGGCGGGCGCCACGTAGCAGTTGGCGGCTTTGAGATCGATGGTCGGCCTGGTGTCCTCCACCGCCGCAGTGACGGCGGCATAGAACACGTCTGTGTTGATGGTGCTGCCCCACTGCTCAGGGACGACCACGTATTGCGAAGCCGCCGCGTCGTAGCCCACCGTGGCATCGGTGGGGGCGACCTGGTTGGCCGCCTGCATCAGGTTGAGCTTGTTGAGAGCGGTGGTGAGCTCCTGCTGGTTGTAGGTGACGTCGGGATGAAGCTCCACCGGATCGGCTGCCGAGGCGACCCGGGTGGCCCAGGCAAAGGCATGCTGGTTGGAGAGCAGCTCGGCGGCGCGATTGTCGGACTGATACGTGAGGCCTATGTCGGAGCCCTTGAGTACCTCGCTGGTTCCGTCGATCTTCTGGATGGTGAGCTCGTAGGTGTCGACTTGGTTCTTGAGGATGGACTCCACCTGGTCCAAGGTCTTAAACGAGACGTCTTGGCCGTTGATGCTGGTGTTGAACCCAAAGTGGCTGGTAAAGAACACACCCATGCCGATGTACGCGACCACCAGCGCGGCGGCGACGATTCCCACGACGAGGCCGATCTTCTTGCCGGAGGCCTTCTTCTTGGGCGCCTCGGGTGCCGCGTGCTTGCCCCCGGAAGGCGCACCTCCGCCTCCCCGGGCCTCGGAGCCATCCGGTGCGTACCCCCTGTAGAACCGATTCCCCATAGCCCTCCAGCCAAGTCCCCTCTGCGCAGCCGCGTCGTATCCCAGTCAGCTTTCTCTATGCTGCCGGCATATTACCGAAGATGCGCCTTGGTTGGGCATCAATCAAGCAACGGTTGGGATGCTTCTCCCAACGGGGCAGCCTGCCTTCGCAGCATTCGGCCTGTGTCACTAGCGCATAGCTGCAATAACGCCATACGGTGCGGTTTTGGTCAACAGCGGTTGGCCGACTCAGCCCAGCGCGTGCCTGATGATGGAGCCGACGAGCTCGTCCTCGTGGTCGATAACCACCGCATCAAGGCCCAGCTCCAAGGCGCGCTTGAGGCGCTCGGACCCGTCGCTCGCCCCACGCAGGGTCTTTGACCAGGTAGTGGTGTCGAGCATCACCCGGCATCCCGCCTGACGCGCCATGCGGGCAACCGCCTCCAAGGTGACCCGCGCCTCCTCTCCCACCCGTGGCGAGGAGACGTCGACGAGCAGGCAATCGTGCGGCACCCCCTGTTCGTCAGCGGCGGCCAGCACCTGCTCCAAAAAGTCTTCCACCAGGTCAACCTGGTACTCAGGCCCCGCCGCCAACGCCCGGACGATGAGGGCTGCGCGGTAGCGCTTGACCGCCGGCATGAGCTCGCGATAGGCGTCCGCGCCCTCGTGCCAGACGCCGCCGTCGACAAGGGCCCGGCCTGCATAGGCGGCCAGGGCGCGCTCGAGCTGCCCCGCATCGGGACTCCCAAAGGCGAGCGGGCAGCCGGCCGTTTGAGCCACCTCGTCTACCAGGGCGCTTATCGTCTCCTCCTGACCACGAGGAGCACGAGCCAGCGAGAAGAGCACCATCTGGGCACCCTCCTCCAAGGCGTCAGCCGCCTCACCCGCCAGGTCCCCGGCTTCTTCAAGCTCGGCGCCCGTAACGCCCTCTGCATCGCCGTAGTCGCCTATTCGGGCGATGGCGAACGGCCGCGATCCGTCGACGAGCGCCTGGCTGCGAGGGCCCGTGAAGCGCAGGCCTTGCGGGGGCTCGACGTCGCGAGAGGCGACTCGGCGGCCGCCCACCATAGCCTTGATGGCACCGGTAAAAGCCGGGGTGCTGCCGCAGCAGGACCCGATGACGGCCGCCCCCGCCTCGGCAAAGCGCACAGCCCACCGCGCAAAGTCATCGGGCGTGGCCGGGTACTCGACCTGACCGCGCCGGTTGGTGCGGGGCATGCCCGCGTTGGGCATGACGATGAGCGGCAGGCCGGTTGCCGCCCCCATCTGCTCGAAGAGCGGGAACACCTGCTCCGGACCGAGTCCGCAGTTGATGCCCACGGCGTCCGCGCCGCTCTCCTCCAAGATGATTGCCGCGGTGGCGGGGTCGGTGCCCGAAAGCGGCATCCGGCCCTGCTCGTTGAAGGTGCAGCAGACAAAGACGGGCAGCTCGCAGACGCTTTTGGCGGCCAGCAGGGCGCAGCGGGCGTCGGCGATGTCGGTCATGGTCTCAATCAGGATGGCATCCGGGTTCTCAGCGGCCAGGCTTGCGGCCTGCTCCGCGTACTCCTTGAAATTCTCCTCAAAGAGGGCGTCCCCCACCGGTGCAAAGTTGCGACCGCAGGGCCCCATATCCGCTAGGATGTGCTCGGGCCGAACCTTCCGGGCGATGCGCACCGCCTCCCGGTTGATGAAGTCCGCGCGAGATTCGAGGTTGTAGGCGGCAAGATGGCTCCAGGATCCGCCAAAGGTGTTGGTCTTGACGCAGTTGGCCCCAGCCATGTGATAGAGCCGGTGCACGTTGAGGACCATCTCGGAGTCCATCTCGTTGAGCTGCTCCGGGCTCGCCCCAGCCGGCATCCCCGCACGCTGGAGCATGGTTCCCATAGCCCCCTCAGCCACCAGCACCTCTTGACCCAAACGCAGCATGATGTCGGGCATCCTGGCCTCCTTGGCAACACGTCATCGATTCTGGATAGACACTCTACCAATAAGGGCGCAAGCCAAGCGAGCTGGGCGTATATCGGGCCTATGACGCGATTGTTTCAGCAAGGTGACGGACGTCACGAGATTGCCATATTTAACACATCCAATATTCACACCTTCGCCATAGGAAAGCCGGATACTGATACCAGTTCGAAGCGGCCACCCCTCCGCTGAGAACCGTGGACAACCATTAGCTACTCGGCTCATGCGATCCACGCCCGACGTAAAGCAGATGCGTCGGCACCCCTCCTTGTGTGAGCGTCTCGGCTCCCCCGCCGAGACGCTCGTGTTTTATGGGGGCATTTCTCCACTGAGGAAACTGAGGCATAGGCAGTGGTTGGCTCTTGGTCAGACGCCGCCGGCGATGCCGGCCAGGCGCTAGTCGGGTTGTGGTTGGGTCCGGCCCGGTCCTACGGCCAGACGCTAGTCAGGCCGCGTTAGGCGCTAGTCGGACCGCGGTTGGTTCCATCCCCGGCCTTTGGTCAGGCGCTGGCCAGATTGCAGTCGGGACTCATCCGGGTTCGCGGTCAAGTGCCGGTTGGATCCCAGTCGGGTTCGCGGTCGGGCGCCGGTTAGATATCGGTCAGACGCCGATCGGGTCTGCCACGGGGCCGCAGTCAGCTGGCAGTCAGGTCTCAGTCGGACGCAGGCCCGCCCCGTGGTCGGATGCTGGTTGGACCCGGGTCGATCTTCTTCTGCGAACTATCAGCACCCGATGAATACCGTACTGAGGGAACGGAGACCACCGCGATCCCAGGAGGCATTCCATGCACCCCATCACCTCCCGCCCCATCAGGCTCGGCGCCTCATCGCACTCGCAACCAGGCTCATCGCGCCCCTCGCCACGCGCAGCCGCGCCTCGGTGGGCCCTCATCTTCCTGCTGATATGGATCACCTGCCTGCCGTCAGGGGTTCTCGGCCAGCCCTGCCGGCAGGCCTTTGCCGGCGACGCGCAGGTGTATCTGGAGGTAGGCGATTACAACCGCTACGACACCTATGCGACCGCCTGGATGTGGGCGGACGGGCAGATAGCCTACTGCGCGGAGCCCGAGTTCTCTACTCCGTCGCCCGGCACCTACGACTTCGAGCCGATCACCAGCCACATGTCCAACGACAAGTGGAGCCGCATCATCTGCGCCTGCCTCTTCTACGGGTACGGCGGCCCTGGCTTTGATCCCTCGCGCTACTGGCCGCAGAACTGGTATGACGGCACCGCCATGACAGACGCCCGCTACGCCGCCCTGACCCACATCGTCATCTCGTTTGCCTACGCCCAGGGCACCCCCAACGGCGACTTGGCAAACAACGGGCTTGCCGGCTGCTCTCAGGGATTCAGCGACTGGTGCTACCAGTCTGTACTCGGTGAGATGGGCGATTCGTATGCGACCGGCGACACCATAGGAGACGCCCTCTACTTTGGCCCCGCCGAGCAGGCCCTGGCCAGCTGGTTTCCCGATAACGTGATGCCCGATGCCTACATGGCCTACGCCACCAGCTCCCCCGGCGGCACCCAAATCGCCGTATTCTGCCCTCCTCTCGGCAGCATCGAGCTCGACAAATCCTCGTCATCGCCCACCCTCTCCAGCGGTAACGGCTGCTACAGCCTTGAGGGTGCCGTCTTTGGTCTCTATCGGGCCGACGGCACCGACACCGGCGTCGAGCTGACGACCGATGCTTCCGGCCATGCCGTGGCCCGCAACCTGGAGCCGGGAGACTACGTGCTGCGCGAGAAGTCGGCGCCGCGTGGATATCTCCCCGACGAGCAGGGGCTTCCGGTCACCGTGACCGCCAACCAGACAGCCCACGCAACCTGCGTTGAGCAGCCCGATTACGACCCCCTCGGCCTTATCGTCCGCAAAGTCGACCGCGAGACGGGTCAAAGCGCGCCCCTGGGGGAGGCTTCTCTCAAAGGCGCGGAGTTCACCGTCTGCTACTACGACGGGTATTTCCAAAGCGTAGGCGACCTGCCCCCCGCCCCCACCCGACGCTGGGTGCTGGCCACCGACGAGCAGGGCTCCACCGGCATCTCAGCAGGCTATGAAGACGCGATCTACCTGCGCTCTGGCGACCCGCTCTACACCGATGAAGCCGGCGCCCCGGTGCTGCCGCTCGGCACCATCACGGTTCAGGAGACCAAAGCCCCGGAAGGCTACCTGGTCACCGACGAGGAGCTCCACCTCCAGCAGGTGGCCGATGACAAGGTGCTTTCCGGCACCATCGACGACGAGGTCATCGGCGACCAGGTGGTGCGAGGAGACCTCGAGCTCATCAAGGCCGCCGGCGACACGGAAGCGCGCTTTGCCGGCGTGCCCTTCAAACTCACTGAGACTGCCACCGGAGAGAGCCACGTCATCGTTACCGATGCCAATGGCTATGCATCCACCAGTGCCGACGTCATCCCCCACACCCAGGGCACCAACGCCAATGACCGGCTTGACAAGCAGGATCCCTCCGTCCCCGCGCCCGATGACGCGGCCGCTCGGACCGATGAGAAGGAACCCCCGCAGCCCCAGCAAGCGTATGCCTCTGCGGGCGTGTGGTTCACCGGTCGGGGACCGGACGCAAAGCCCGCGCCCGACGACTCGCTTGGCGCCCTACCCTACGGCTCCTACCAGCTCGATGAGCTGCCCTGCGCCGCCAACGCCGGCTATCGGCTGGTAAGCCTGCCCTTCACGGTCTCCCGCGCCGGGCGCACCATCAAGCTTGGCACTATCGACAACCACCCTTCCGAGCGCATCGCCACCGAACTCACCGATGAGAGCGGGGCTCACCAGGCGGCCCAGAGCGCCAACGTCGAGCTTATCGATACCGTCTCCTTTGAGAACCTGCTCCCCGGAGAGAGCTACCAGATGAGCGGGACGCTCATGGACAAGACCACCGGGCTGCCGTTGATCGACAGCCAGGGCCGGCAAGTCACCGCGAAGCTCAACTTTACCCCGCAGATCTCGTCCGGCCGCGTGCAGCTGGCCTTTGCCCTCGACACCTCGCAGCTGGGCGGGCATGAGCTGGTGGCCTACGAGGTCCTGACCCGCGACGGAAGCGAGGTGGCCAGCCACGAGGACCTAACGGACGAGGGGCAGACCGTCTCCGTCCCCAACCTACGCACCACCGCCACCTCTGGCCAAGGCATCCATGAATACGCTGCGGATGAAAGGGTGGTCCTTATCGACCGGATCGAGTACCAAGGCCTCATTCCAGGCAAGACCTACACGGTCACCGGCACCCTTATTGATAAGGCCACCGGACAGCCGGTCGTTGACGACGACGGCAACGAGGTGACCGCATCTCAGACCATCACCCCTGCCGCCGCGGAGGGGAGCACCGAGGTGACCTTCACCTTCCCCGGCGTCACCATGGCCGGCAGGAGCGCCGTGGCCTTTGAGACCCTCGCCGACGAGAGGGGCGCAGAGCTCGCGGTCCACGCCGACCTGGGCGACCTCTCGCAGACCACCTGGTCTCCCAAGCTGTCGACCACCGCCCGAGACAGCGCAGACGGAGACCACCTGCTGCGCGCCGACGCAGACCAGCGCATCACCGACGCCGTCCGCTTTGAGAACCTCACCTCGGGCACCGAGTACGTGCTGGAAGGCGTGCTCATGGATGCCGAGACGGGAGAGCCTTACCGAGACGCGCAAGGTCACGAGGTCCGCGCGAGCAAGGCCTTCACCCCCGCCGGCGCCGCAGGTGATCGGGCCTCAGGAGAGGTGGAACTGGAGTTTTCTCTCGACGGGACCGGCCTTGAGGGAACGCGCCTGGTGGTCTTTGAGACCTTGATGCAAGGCCAGGTGACAGTAGGCTCACACCAAGACCTCACGGATGCCTCGCAGACGGTGGAGTTTCCTTCCCTGGCCACCCAGGCGGCAGACGCAAGCGACGGAGACCAGACGCTCTCAGCTGGCAGGGTCCAGCTTGTCGATCATGTCTCGTACCGCGGGCTGGTCCCCGGCAAGACCTACACCATGACCGGGACCTTGGTCGACAAGAAGACGGGGTGGCAGATCGCCGATGAGAACGGCGAGCTGTTGAGTGCCGCCCGCGAATTCACACCCGCCCAGACGGAGGGTAGCGTCGACGTGACGTTTGCCTTTGACAGCTCGTCGGCGGCGGACAGCGAGCTGGTGGCTTTTGAGCGGTGCTCCCTGGAAGGCGAGCTGGTGGCGGTCCACGCCGATCAGCACGCAGACAGCCAGACCGTGTCCGTGGACAAACTTCCGGCGGCCGCCTCTCCCGCCGGCAGGCTGCCCAGGACGGGCGATAGCAGCCTCGCCCCGCTCGCCGCCCTTGTCGCATTGGGAATCGCGGGGGCGCTGCTCGCGATCTTTGGAGTGGCCCAAACTCGACCGGCGGGCAGGCATAGCTCAAAGCGCAGGGCACAGGGCGCTCCGCCGCGATGCGAGCACGGCCGCCGCGTCTGATCCGGCCGGAGGGGCTCCTAGAGACGCGTCTCCCCGGCGGACTTCGCACCTGCCGCGCTGCGCTCCTGACGGGTGTTGCGCGGCTGGTGCGAGGCGTGCGTCTTCTCCCTGCTCCCCATGGGGTCGACGCCCT
The DNA here is from genome assembly GCA_900314665.1 of uncultured Actinomycetes bacterium. Classification (GTDB taxonomy): domain Bacteria; phylum Actinomycetota; class Coriobacteriia; order Coriobacteriales; family RUG033; genus RUG033. The sequence goes on along the minus strand of OMWF01000142.1, from coordinate 3,556 downwards.
GCTGCCGCACGAATGCCGTCCACTTCTCTACCGTGTCCTGGGAGATGTCATGCTCCAGGCGGCACGCCTCGTCCTCGGCTGTCTCAGGGTCGACGCCCAGCAGGTCGATCAAGAACGTGCGCAACATGCGGTGGCGCGCAAGCACCGAGCGCCCGTAGTCGGCCCCTCTCTTGGTGAGGGTGATGTCTCCGTAGAACGGTTGTTCGGCGAGGCCGGCCTCCTTGAGCGCCTTGACCGCCTTGCCCACGCTGACCTTGGTGACCCCGAGCTTCTCGGCCACATCCACCGACCGCACCTGGCCGCCCTCAGGACTCAGCTCGTATATGGCCTCAAGATAGTCCTCGTAAGCCCTCGAGATGTGCTCCATGCCCAACGCTCCTTGGATCCAGGTGTGCAAACGATGCGTGCACCTGCTGATTCTCTCACATACCTTGTAGCAGACGACGGTTCAAAAGCACAGGGCGCGCCTATCAGACGTTTCCCCGAGAAGGACCGATGGCCCTCGATTTAGCCGGAGGCGCTGCGGTATGCTGCAACCTATGATGAATACTTACATGGATACCCGCGGCCTTAACGCGGACAACCCGGCCTTCTCCGACGTCATCGTCAAGGGCATCGCCCCTGGCGGCGGGCTCTTCGTGCCGCGCGACATCCCTCATCTGACGCTTGACGACCTGAAGGCGCTCGCCCCGCTCAGCTACCCGCAGCGAGCGGCAGCCATCTACAAGGCCTTTGGGGTCGACTTCCCCGACCAGCAGATCGAGGAGCTGATGGCCGGCGCCTACGCCGACAATTTTGACGACCCCGCCATCGCCCCCATCAAGGAGGTCAAGCCCGGGCTCCACGTGCTCGAGCTGTGGCACGGCCCCACCTCGGCCTTCAAGGACATGGCGCTGCAGTGCCTGCCCCGGTTCTTCTCGGCTGCCGTCGAGAAGCAAGCCGCCGAGCAGGGATCTGCCCACGACTATCTGATTCTGGTGGCCACCTCGGGAGACACCGGCAAGGCGGCCCTGGCCGGCTTTGCCGATCGGCCTCACACCAAGATCGCGGTCTTCTACCCACACGGCGGCGTCTCCGACATCCAGCGCCTGCAGATGGCCACTCAGCGCGGCGACAACGTGATGGTCTTTGCCGCCCGCGGCAACTTTGACGATTGCCAGACCTCGGTCAAGCGCACCTTCAACGACGAGAAGTACAACGCCCAGCTAGCCGCCCGCCACGAGCTGCGCCTCTCGAGCGCCAACTCCATCAGCTGGGGCCGGCTCATGCCGCAGATCGTCTACTACGTGAGCTCGTACGTGACCATGGCCAGCCGGGGCGACATCGCCTTTGGCGACCCCATCGACGTCTGCGTCCCCACCGGCAACTTTGGCAACATTCTGGGGGCTTGGTACGCTCGCACCATGGGCACCCCCATCGAGCACCTGCTCTGCGCCAGCAACGAAAACCGCGTGCTCACCGACTTTCTCACCACCGGCACCTACGACATCAGCGACCGCCAGTTTGTGCTGACGCCGTCCCCGTCCATGGACATCCTGGTCTCCAGCAACGTCGAACGCCAGCTCTTCGAGCTGACCGACCGCGACGGCAGCCGCATTGCCGAGTGGATGCGCCAGCTGCGGGAGAATCGCAGGTTCACGCTCGACCCTGAGACCTTCTCCCGCATCCAGGAGGTCTACCGGGCGGACTCCGTTGACAACGCCACCTGCCTGGCCACTATCCGAGAAGTCTACGAGGAGACGGGCTACCTGCTCGACCCCCACTCCGCCGTGGCCTTCAAGGTAGCTGAGCGCCTAAAGGGAGACAACCCCGTACTGGTGGCCTCCACCGCGCACTGGGCCAAGTTTGGGGCCAACGTCTTCCGCGCCCTGCACGGCATCGCCCCGGACGCCGCGCTCCCCGACAAGGTGGCGCAGCTCTCCGGCATCGAGCTCGACCGCCGCATCGCCGAGAAGGCAGGCTCTTACGTGCCCGCCGGCCTCGATGAGCTGGACGCCCTCCCCGAGCGCTTCAATCAAGTCATCGACGGTTCCCTGGACGGCGTTGAAGGAGCTCTCGACAGCTGGCTTGGATAACCGAACCAGCCCGCCATCAGCCTCGAGATTGAGAAACGAGAACCCGCCAGGCCCATCGTCTGGCGGGTTTTTGCTGCCTGCGCTTTTTGTTGCCTGCGCTCCTCGGAGGCAGGCCGCGACCTACAGCAAGAGAAAGCCGAGAAGTTACCGGGCACGGCCCTTATCGGAAGCAGGCCCGTCGTCAGCAATGCCGGCGTCGTCAGGCCCGCCTGACTCAGAACCGGCCTCATCAAGTCCTGTGGCCTCGCCTGAGTCGAGCTGGGCGTCATCGGCTTCGACGTCGATGTCGGAATCGAAATCGGAGTCAGGGCCAAACCCGGCACCCTCAAAATCCTCGTCCTCCAGATCGCCATCCCCATCGAACGCATCATCTTCGTCTACTTCGGCGTCGAGCTTGGCCAGCTCGCGCTCCAAGTCATCGCCTGCCAGACCCAGCTGGGCCTCGCTTCTGAAATCGGGGTTATAGCGACGAACGATGCTCCTCACCACCACAAAGATGAGATACCCGATGGTAGTCCCCACGATGGCAAAGAGCACGTCGTCCAAGGCGACCTGCTTACTTGCCATGCCCAGGATGGTCTCGCCAAACTGCAGGGCTTCAATCGCCACGGAGATGGCGATGCCGATGGGCAGCGTGCGCCGGTACACAGCCAGCTTTGGGGCGAGCAGCGGGATCAGCAGGCCCACCGGCGCGTAGATGAGCAGCAGGCCGACAAGCGTCCAGACCCGGGTCCCCAGGGCAGGACCCACCGAGGCGAAGATGCCCGACACGGTCCCCAGCGGAGCCAGATTCACCCGAACCGGCTGCAGAGGGCCTCCCACTGCGGAGAAGTCGACGGGGGTGAAGGAGATGATGGCGAGTTCTGCCAGGTAGAGAGCGAAGAGCAGGCACCCTCCCTCATGGAAGGCCGAAAGCTGCTGCCCGCGATAGAGCTTGGCGCGGTCGCGCAGGTAGCGCCAAAGGAAATAGATGCCCAACAGGGAGACCCACGGGACCAGACTCGTCATCGGCACCTGCTCACCTCCTCACCCATAAATATGCAGATTCTGTGGACAAAGATTGAAAAAGTATAACCCGCCGGGGCCTGCCAGAGCCCCCCAAAAGGGTGTCGGTTCGGGCAAGCGCCGCATCAAGAAGCCGGACAAATCAGCAGTTGGAGCGCCCCGTGGCAGGTATCGCGCCCGCATGGCGCAGCAGATTGGCAAGCAGGTGAACGGCTGTGCGCCCATTTCTGCCCCAGCATCGCACGTTGAGCCATTACAATGGCGCTAGTCATATAGGTACAGTCGAGAATAATTCAGTCCCGACCTTCTGCTCCTATCCATCACCACAAACCGATTGGGTTGCCCACATGTCCCTCTCTCCAGATTGCGAAACCCGCATCAAGCTCACCATCGTCAACACCTCGCGTCAAGACCGGGGCGGTTTTGGCCAGGGCTCCGCGGCACTGCTCCATGGCGTGCAGGAGACGGGGTCGCTC
>OMWF01000006.1 GCA_900314665.1 uncultured Actinomycetes bacterium | reverse complement strand
CCATTCGGACATAGCCCAATCGTAATCCGTAGATAACGACGAAGGTCGTAATGTCTGGATTAGCTACGACTCAGACTGTAATGGGTATGAAGCATTCGTCAGTATGGAAGGCGCTTGCGACGGCGGCGCTCGCGGGGGCGCTTGCCGCCGGCCTTGCCGGGTGCGGGAGCAGCTCGTCGACCGGCACCTCGGCCAGCTCGGCGGCAAGCTCGGCCGCATCCACCACCATCTCGGTGGCAAGCATCGCGCCGGGCGCCAAAATCGGCAGCTACACCGTGCCTGAGGGCAAACTCGTCACCAAGTCGGCCGTCTCGGGCAATGAGTTTATCTACAACATGAAGAACCTCTACGTGGTCCCCGGCTACGACAAGGTCTGGCTGGACAACTACGAGTTCCAGCTCTCCGTTCCGGCGACCGCCGGCAACGGCGACGTGTACTTGGCGCTCTCCGACCTCGCCAAGGTCTACGGCCCGGACTTCAAGGTCACCCAGGACGGCAACGGCTACACCGTCTCGCACGCCGGCCTCCAGGCGACCGCCACGCTCAACAGCGCTGAGGTCAGCGGGACCAACGGAACCTTCAAGATGAACGACCCCGTCAAGCAGATCGAGGGGGAGGTCTGCGTGCCGGCCCTGGAGTTCATGGGGATGGGCTTTGGCAAGTACGTCTCCAGCCAGGACACCACCACCTGGGACACCTCTGCGGAAGACCCGGGCACCTACCAGTTTGACAAGTACCAGAACGTGCCGGTCACGCTCTACTCCATCGGCAACACCAACGACCTGCGCCTCGACGACAGCGACAAGACCGTCTGGAACGACCGGGTCACGCTGCTTAAGAACCAGATGCGCGGCGCCAAGGACTACGGCATCTCGTACCGCGCCTTCTATGATGAGCGCGTCGACAAGTGCATCACCACCCAGCTCTACGTGCCGACCACGCTCTACACCCATCCTGACGAGTCGGTGAGCGCCATGGTTCTGTTCCCCGGGGCTGGCGGTACCGCAGACACCTACAACACCGCCAAGCGCGACACCAACATGGACCAGACGTTCCAGAAGTATGCCGAGGAGCAGGGCTACGTCCTCATCACCGTCGAGTCCTACATCAAGTCCGGCCAGTATGGAGACCCCACCGGCCCCATCGGGCGCTTCCCGGTCACCAACCCCGATGACTCCGCCAACCCCTGGGGCAAGTCGGAGGGCTGGCTCTCCGACATCCAGACCTCGGGCGAGGTCGTTATCGACACGCTTGATTACGCCGAGGGCGTGGTTCCCGCCATCAACCAGGACCAGGTCTTTGCGGTGGGCGTCTCGATGGGCTCAATGGGCGCCTTCTCCATGGGCGTCAACTACCCCGACCGCTTTGCCGGCCTGGTCGGCACCGCCGGCATCACCGAGATCGATCACTGGGACGTGGCCTCCATCGGCAGCAAGCCGTTCCTCTTCATCGGCGGCACCGAGGACGCCAACGGTCTCGACTACCTGCTCTATGGCGTCGAGAAGCTCAACCATGAGCTGCCCAACTTTGACTACATCATCTCCGGCGGCGCGGTCCACGGCAACGAGTGGCACCCCTACGCTCAGGACATCTTCACCTGGTGCGACAAGATCATCGGCAAGTCCGTTCCCAGCTCGCCTGTCAGGTAGCCTAGTGATTCCCCTGGGGTCCGCAGGTCCGTTATCCGGGCTTGCGGACCCGCTCGATACCATCCTGCGCCTAACGGGTGCGGGCGCCGTCCTTGGCGCCCGCACCTTGCGTTATAGGGGTCGTTTGCAAGGGCGAGGGCATCGGAGCCTGCCTCGTCAGAACCGGTGCTGACGAGGCAGGCTCAGGGGGCGTGGGCATCTGATTCCTGGCCGGTAACTACGAGTCCCGGGACGATGAACTTCTCGTTGAAGCACCTGAACAGCTTGCGGACATCGCCGTCATTCGCCTCAGAGACGCGTTGGCCGGTCTCCACGGTAATCTGCACGGTTGCATCGGGGAGCACATCGACCGTGCCCTGCGCAAATCCAACGCCCTTTGTCCAGCCGTTCACCGCGTATGCGGTCCTGGCTCCGCCGCTTGTATCGACGTAGCTCCGTCGCTCGGCGGCAGAAGACCGGCGCACCCGTGCCCGTGCGGCCCCTTGCGGCCCTGTCGGGCTGGCGCTCCCGTGCCTCGCCCGCTCTCGCGGCTCCCGCGCGGTTTTTACCGGCCCGCTGCCCGCGTCGCCGTCTCGATGCCCGGGCGCTGCGCCTATAATCGCGCGAGGGTTTGCTCGCCTCCAGCACGCGCATACGCACCTTTACCGCCCTCGGCGCGGGGCTGGAGGAGCACGTGAGCCGGCCCGACCCAGCTCGACACAGGGAGAAGCGATGTTGTCCTGCTGCCAGGGGTGGCGGGGGACAAGGAACAGGGGTGCAGCATGGCCTCAGAGGCAAATGCGCATGTGACCACCATCACGATGGGGGCGGCGGACGCTCCGGACGCGGTGTACGACGCGCGGCAGCTCGGAACGCCCAAGATGCTCGTCTTTGGGCTGCAGCACATGTTTGCCATGTTTGGCGCCACCATCCTGGTGCCGGTGCTCACTGGGCTGTCCGTCTCGGCGACCCTGCTCTTTGCCGGCGTGGGCACGCTCCTCTTTCACTTCCTGTCGCAGCGCAAGGTGCCGGCGTTTCTCGGCTCGTCCTTTGCCTTCATCGCCGGCTATGCCGCCATCGCCCCCCACGGCGAGGCCGAGCTGCTGCCGTACGCCTGCCTTGGCGTGGCCTGCTCCGGCCTGCTCTACCTCGTGCTCTCGGCGCTGTTCAAGGCGTTTGGCGCGCAGCGGGTGATGCGCTACTTCCCGCCTGTGGTCACCGGCCCCATCGTCATCTCCATCGGCTTGATCCTGGCCAGCTCGGCCATCACCAACTGCTCGACCAACTGGCTCGTGGCGGTGGTGGCCATCGCGGTCATCATCGTGTGCAACATCTGGGGCCGCGGCATGATCAAGATCATCCCCATCCTGATGGGCGTGATCATCTCGTACGCCTTTGCCGCCTGCATCGGCGAGGTCGACTGGTCGGGCGTGCAGAGCGCCGCTTGGATCGGCCTGCCTGTGCTGTGGGACAACACCGTGTTCTCCCTTTTCGGCAGCAACTTTAACGGCGGGCTCGCCCTCACGGCCATCATCACCATCGTCCCCATCGCGCTGGCCACCATGATCGAGCACATCGGCGACATCTCCGCCATCTCGTCCACCTGCAACCGCAACTACATCGCCGACCCGGGCCTGCACCGCACGCTTCTGGGCGACGGCTTGGCCACCATCCTGGCCTCGCTCTTCGGGGCGCCGGCCAACACCACGTACGGCGAGAACACCGGCGTACTGGCCCTCACCCACGTCTTCGACCCGCGCGTGGTGCGTCTCGCCGCCTGCTTTGCCATCCTGTTCTCGTTCTGCCCCAAGTTCGCGGCGGTCATTGGCGCCATGCCCAGCTGCGTCATCGGCGGCGTCTCGCTGGTGCTCTACGGCATGATCTCTGCCGTGGGCGTGCGCAACCTGGTTGAGAACCACGTCGACTTCTCCAAGAGCCGCAACATCATCATCGCCGCCCTCATCCTGGTGCTCTCCATCGGCATCGCCTACAGCGCCACCGGCGCCATCGCGATCCCCGCCGGCGAGGCGACCATCTCGCTGTCCGGCCTGGCAGTTGGCTCGCTCGTGGGCATCATCCTCAACGCCGTCATGCCCGGCAAGATTGGGTACCGCAACTTTGCCGAGACCGGCGTGGCCGAGCTGGCGCAGACTGCCGACGAGATCGCCGCCGAGAAGGAGTCGCATCCCAAGAGTCCTGCCTGGGCGGGTGTGGAGAAGCTGGTCGACGACGCGCAGGGGGAGACGGCGGCGGACGGCGCGCAGCCGGATGACGCGCAGGCCGAGCAGTAGCAGCCGCTTCGCTGGGGGTGCGGCCAGCCAAGAGGGAGGACGGTCCGACGCCACCGTCTCAATCCCTGCCTCAGTGCGCTAACGGGCCTGCGGACTTTGAGCCTCCCGTGCCATCGAGCCCAGCGCCGCCGCGCCTCCGCTCCGCAGCCGAGGCGTACGGGTCTTCTCGGCTTCGGACTCAGGAACGTCGTTTGGCTGTAAGCGTCGCGTCCATTGGCCCAACTCATAGATGCGCGTCGGTCCTTGCACCAGGTGCATGGCTACCATTGACGGCATGGATGCGAGTGGCGAGAGAAGATTTAACGGGCGACTGGTAGGCGCCGTGCTGGCGGCCGGGCTGATGTCGTTTTGCGGCATCGTGGTCGAGACCGCCATGAACGTGACCTTTCCCACCCTGATGTCCGAGTTTGCCATCGGCATCTCCACCGTGCAGTGGATCACGACCGGCTACCTGTTGGTCCTGGCAGTGGTGATGCCCGTCTCCTCGTATCTCAAGCGACGATACCCCACCAGGTCGCTGTTCTTCTTTGCCATCACCGTCTTCATCGCAGCCACTGCCGGCTCGGCATGTGCACCGGCATTCTGGGTGCTGCTCGCCTGCCGGCTTCTGCAAGGCGTGGGCACGGGGGTGGCCATGCCCCTGATGATCAACATCGTGCTGGAGCAGGCGCCGCAGGACAAGATGGGCATGATGATGGGGGTCTCGATATTCATCGTGGCCTGCGCTCCGGCGGCGGGGCCCTCCATCGGCGGGTTGATCGTCACTTTGGCGGGGTGGCGTGGAATCTTTCTCGCGCTCCTTGTCCCATTGGTTCTCGCCTTGGTTGTCGGGCGTCGGTGCATCACGCAGGCGGGGATGCTCGTGCCGGCCCGGTTCGATGCGAGTGGGTGGGCGCTGCTCGCCATCTCCTTCATCTGCCTGATCGTGGCCACCAGCTATCTGAGCGTGTGGGGCGTGGGAAGCCCTCTCTTCTGGGGCCTTATCGCCGGGTTCGCATTCTTTTTGGCGCTGTTTGCCAGGCATTGCCATGACGCGGAATGGCCGCTGCTCCATCTTGAGGTGCTGCGCACGGGAACCTTCAGCCTGAGCGTGGTGGCGCTCTTTCTGCTGCAGTTCATCGTGCTCGGATACGGCCTGCTGATTCCCAACTATGCGCAGCTGGTGCAGGGGCAGAGCGCTTTCACCGCCGGGTGCCTGCTGCTGCCCGGCTGCCTGTTGGGCGCCGTGCTGGCACCGGTCAGCGGCCGCGTCTTTGACCGCCTGGGGGCAGTCGTCCCGTTGGGGCTGGGCGCTGCCTGCATGTTTGGCGCAGCATTGGGCTTTGCGCTCTTCCATGCGCTGATGGGAAACGCCGCCGTCATTGGCTGCTACATGCTCTTTACGCTGGGACAGGGATTGTCTGCCGGCAATCTGCTCACGTATGGCATCAGATACCTGGCGATTGACCTCTCGGCCGATGGCAACGCAGTCGCCAGTACGCTGCAGCAGCTGGCAGGCGCCATCGGAACTGCGGTGATGTCGACGGTGGTTGCCGCCGGACAGCGGGGGAGTGCAGCGGGAACGGCAGCATATGTGGCAGGGACGGCCGCCGGGACCCGTCTCGCCTTTGCTGTGGCCGCAGTGGCGGGCACGTTGCTGCTGGTTGACGTGGTGCTGCTGCTCAGGAGCGGAAAACGCACGGCGGATCGCTCCTCCCGCTGAGGGCCTGCGGAAGGTGGGCTGGCGCGGCGGAACCCGCCCGAGCTGCAGCCGGGGTTTGCCATGACGGATTCGGGGCCCTCCTTGAACCGCAGGAGATTTCTCGCGCTGGCGCAAGCGGAGGGTTGGCGCTCTCTCGTGCCAACTTTTGACGGCTTTGGCCCGTGCCAGGGGGCAAAGGCCTGAGCTGCTCCAACTTTTGACGGCTTTGGCCATTCGAAGGCTTCAAGCCCCGGGCGCCGAGGGGTTTCCGACAGCATAACCGCAGGAAACCGACTTGTAGGCATCTGTCTGCCGTAGCCCCAACCGGCACTCCGTGGCCAAAGCCGTCAAAAGTTGGCAGCGGACCCCGCCGACCCGCCGCCCCGCGGATAAAGCCGTCAAAAGTTGGCAGCGACAGAGCCCGACATCTGCAACGGAGAACCCGGCTGGCCGGAGCGCGCCGCCCTGTCGCTCTCCGCGCCGTACATCTGCGCAGCTGCTGGTTCTACAGGTCAGAGCAGACCTTGCCCGGGTTGAGGATGCCCTTGGGGTCAAAGACCTGCTTGATGCCCGCCATCAGGCTCACCGAAGCGTCGCCCACGGACTGGCGCAGATACTCCTTCTTGGCAAAGCCGATGCCGTGTTCGCCGGAGACCTGGCCGTTGAGCTCGGCGCACTTGGCGTACGCCTCCCGCATGACCGCGCTCGACCGCGCCAGGAAGTCGTCGCGGTCCATGTCGTTTCCGGCGCAATAGATGTGCAGGTTGCCGTCGCCCGCGTGCCCAAAGGAGCGGATGCGGATGCCGTTCTTCTCGCCGACCTCGTGCACAAAGCTCAGGAAGTCGGCGATG
>OMWF01000259.1 GCA_900314665.1 uncultured Actinomycetes bacterium | reverse complement strand
GGAATCGGAGACAGCGAGCGCCACAAAGGCCACGATGATGAGCGGCAGGATATGCGCGAGCGAGCCAGTCAGCTCGACCACCAGCACGATTCCCGTAACTGGCGCCTTGAGGGAGGCGGCCAGAAACCCCGCCATCCCGCACACGGCGAAGATCGCCACGAAGTCGCTCGGCGCCCCCAGGGCGTGCGCGCCCAGGCCGGTCAAAGCCCCGGCGAGCGCGCCCATGGCCAGCAGCGGGGTGAAGATGCCCCCCGGGGTGCCGCTGCCAAAGCTGGTGCAGGTGAGCGCCAGCTTGGCCAGAAGCAGCAGGGCCAGGGTCCCCGCGCCCGCCGCCATCAGCTCGGAGGTCTGGATAAGGGCGGTGCCGCCGCCCATGACCTGCGGGCACGCCAGGCCAAACGGAATCACGGCGAGCAGCGCCACCATAGGGCGCGACCAAGAGGGCAGGCACGCGTAGATGCGCTGCGAACCGAGCATCAGCTTGTTCATGAGGGAGCCGGCGAGCCCCACCGCGATGCCGAGCGGAATCATGAGCAGGTACCCCCACACCGGCAGGGCCCCGATGTGCGTGAAGTCGAGCAGGGGCGTGATGCCAAAGAAGGCGGTGGCGACAAAGGCCGCCGACAGTGCGCCGGCTCCGGCCGACACCAGCATGAAGGGCGAGAACGAGCGGTGCACCTCCTCGAGGGCGAAGGTGAGCCCGGCCAAGGGCGCCGTGAAGGCGGCCGCCAGGCCTGCGGCGGCCCCCGCGGTCACCAGGCAGCTCTCCTCGAAGCCGCCCTTGCCGTCCACGTCGCGCACAAGCTGCCCGGCGGCGGCTCCCACCTGCACGCTCGGGGCGGCATGTCCCAGCGAGAGGCCCAGCACGGCGCCGATGCCGCCGGCTGCGAAGCGGGCGGCGAGGATGGGCAGCGCCCGCATCCGCAGCTGGTGCGAGAGCACGCCCTCGGTCTGGGGGATGCCCGACCCGCCCGCCATCGGGACCCGCTTGACCAGCCAGGCGATGACGAGGCCGCCCACCACGGCGGCGGCGATGATGCCGACAAGCGCCGCCGGGCGCACCCGCGCGATGGCGTAGAGCGCCTGCGCGCCGTCGGCCCCTCTCGTGACAAGCAGCCGGTAGAGCGAGACCAACGTCCCGCCGGTCAAGCCAACGAGCAGGCATTTGCCGCCGATCGCCCAGTGCTTGCGCACAAACCGGCGGTGGTAGCTGGTTCGTCCCCTCTTCACGCGAGGGGGCTCTTATCGAGGATGGCGTTGGTCACGGTGATAAGCGACACGAGACGGCCCGCCTCGTTTTCTATGCGCACCTCCCAGACGTGGGTGCGCTTGCCCTGGTGCAAGCAGGTGCCCCGGGCGTAGAGGATGCTGCCGTCGACCGGCTGCGATGAAAGGTGGCTGGCGGTCACGCTCTGGCCGACCGCGAGCTTCTCGTCACCCAGCCAGACGTTTGAGGCGCGGCCGGCGGTCGTCTCGGCAAAGGCGATGGCGGCGCCCCCGGCAAGCCTTCCGGTGCGCTGGCCCACAAAAGGCGCGGCCGGCATGGCGGCTACGAACATGCGGCCGTCGTCGGACACCTCCGGAAAGGTCATCCCCATGGCCGTGATGAAGTTGTAACCAATGTTCCAGCGCGGATCGCCCTCCGAGTATGAGGGCTTGTTGTCACGCACCGCCTGCGCCAACGGGTTCATCGCATCGCTCCCCTTCTATCGGTCTCACACGAGAAGATACCGCAAGCGCGCGGGTGCCGGTCGCCCTCCGCGCCCCACGGCATTCATACGGCAGATGCGACCCGTGCTGCGGTTAGGGCTACTATGGGGAGTTGAGACGTCGAAGGGATTCTCTCATGGACACCGATTGCCATGTGCATGCCGTGCTTGACGGCATCGACTTCAAGGCCTCGATCGCCGCGCACCGCACCGAGGCGGGCCCCGACGAGGCGCGCATCCGCTCCATGCTGAGCGCGTACCAGCGCCGCGGCGTGACCTACCTGCGCGACGGCGGCGACCGCTGGGGCGCCTGCCTGGCCGCACGCAGGCTGGCACCCGAGTACGGCATCGAGTATGCGGCTCCGCTGGCCCCGCTCTACAAGAAGGGCAACTACGGCAAGTTCATCGGGCGCGGCTATGCGGACCTCAGGGAGTTTGCAGCCCTGGTCGACGAGATGAAGGCGGCGGGCGCCGACTTCATCAAGGTCATGCTCTCCGGGATCATGGACTTTGACCACTACGGGGTGGTCACGGGGTTTACGCTCGAGAAAAGCCTGGTCCGCGATCTCATAGCCGTCGCCCACGACCGCGGTTTGCCGGTGATGGGGCACGTCAACGGCGCTCGAGCCATTCAGGACGCGGTGGAGGCGGGCATCGACTCGGTTGAGCACGGCTACTACTCAGACGAGGAGAGCCGGGCGGCGCTGGCCGAGTCGGACACCGTCTGGGTACCGACCCTCTCCCCTATCCTCAACCTGGTGGGTACGGGCATCGCCAGCGACGAGGTGCTCGAACGCATCGGTGCCGCGCAGTTTGAGGCCATCGCCTGGGTGGCGGAGCATGGCGGGCGCGTCGCTCTGGGCGACGATGCGGGGGCCCACGCGGTGCGGCATGGCCAGGGCGCGGCAGACGAGCTAGGTTACCTGCGCAACGCCCTGGGCAGGCGGGCCGACGAGGTCATCGGCCACGGCAACGCCGCCCTGCGCTCGGTCTTCAGGCCGCGTGTCCGCTCGCTTGGGGCGCCCTGTCCTGCAGCGGAGCCACATTGTCTCCGCGACGACGGGTGAGCAGGTAGAAGAAGGGCGTGTCGCAGGCGGCGAGCACCACCTTGAGCAGGTACTGCCCCACCATCATGGCGCCCAGCTGGGGCACCGTGGCCGGGTCGAAGAGCCAGCCAAATCCCAGGCCAAAGGCGATGGTGATGTAGACGCAGGTGTCGATGGCCTGCGAGGTCATCGTGCTGAGGTTGTTCCAGATCCAGCGCTGTCGCGTGGAGCCGGTGAGGCTGACGACGGCGTTGCGGATCTTGTGGAACACCCACACGTCCCAGCTCTGGCTCAGGAAGTACCCTGTCAGGCTGCCGATCACAAAGACCACGTTCTGTCCGAGAAGCGCCGTGTAGGCCTCCTGCATGCCGGCATCGGCCGCGGGCAGCAGCTGGGTGATGACGATCAGCACGGTAGAGAGCAGCTGGCAGAGAAATCCCCAGTTGACGATCGACTGGGCCTGGGCCTTGCCCCAGATCTCGCCTACCACATCGGTCATCAAGAAGGTGATGGCGTAGCAGAGCACGGCGCCGGGCAGGATGATGGTGCTCCCGAAGAGGGGGATGCCGGTGGCGATGGTCTTGGAGGCGACCACGTTGGAGGTCACCAGGGCGACGGCAAAGAACATGCCGCAGGCCATGAGGTTCTTATCGGTCTTCTTCATGCGCTTGGTCCTTAGTTTTTTTAGGTTGGATGTTGCGAACAACCGTTCCGCCCCAGTGGGACGGCTTATGCTGTAGCGCGCTCGCCTGTCGCTCCGTAGCGCAGGCAAGCCTGAAGCAGGGTACCCCTTCTACGCAGCAGGCGGCAGGGACACCGCCGACCGATCGCCCAAACGGCACTCTTGCAAATGTTGTCAACGTGCCACCGGTGACACGTTGCGCAGTCGGCTAGCGGGCGCCGTCGCCGGAGTCGAGGTCGGAAAGCTGCGAGAACATCCGGCGCCGCGCCACCTCCTCGTAGCCGCCGCCCGGCTGGGCGTAGTTGGCAAACGGGTAGATTGAAATGCCTCCCCGCGGATAGAACATGCCCCTCACCTCGAGGTACTTGGGGTCCATCAAGGCCACCAGGTCGTCGCGGATGATGTTGACCACGTCCTCGTGGAAGTCTCCGTGGTTGCGGAAGGAGAAGAGGTAGAGCTTCAGGCTCTTGCTCTCCACCATGCGCACGTTGGGAATGTAGTTGATGTAGAGCGTGGCAAAGTCGGGCTGCCCGGTGATGGGGCACAGGGTGGTGAACTCCGGGCAGCGGAAGGTGACCATGTAATCGCGCTCGGGGTGTTTGTTGTCGAAGGTCTCCAGCACCGTAGGATCGTAGTCCGTGCGGTAGACGGTTCCCTTAGCGCCCAGCTGCGTGAGCCGCCCCCGCTCACGGGGCGCTGCCGCCGCGGGCTGCTCCTGCGCCGCCAGCCAGTCGCGCAGGATAACGGCGTGGTTTACCTGGGGATCCTTGGCCGCGTAGAGCAGGGTGAGCGTCTGGGCCCCGCAGCCGAGAAGCTCGCGGGCCGCGCGCCCGGCCTCGGCCGAGGCGTCGAGCTCGGCCGTGTAGCGGGCCCTGAACTCCGGGAGGTTCTCGGCCTTGTGGGCAAAGGCCTTGCGGGCCTCGGTCGAGGGAGCCAGCTCCTTGGCCCAGCGGTCCATCTCCAGGGTCTCCTTCTTGATGCCCCGCGGCCAGAGCCGGTCGACCAGCACCCGGTACCCGTCGTCCGGCGATGCCGGCTCATAGACGCGCTTGACCTTGATATCCATGGGTTGCTTCCCTTCGACAAGCGCCCGGACGGGCGCGCTTCCTACTTGAGCCCCAGGCGGCTGGAGAAATCCGCCAGGACCTCGCTGATCTTGATCTGCTGCGGGCACACCTGCTCGCAGGCGCGGCAGGCGATGCAGGCGGTGGGCTTCTTCTCGGGAGCCATGGCGTCCACCGCCATGGGGGCGATGAAGTCGAATCCCTTGGTGGAGAGGTTCTGGTTGTAGAGCCTCAGCAGCCCGGGGATGTCGAGCTCCTGAGGGCAGTGGCTGGTGCAGTAGTGGCAGGCGGTGCAGGGCACACCGATGGAGCTCTTCATATCGGCGGCGATAGCATAGAGCTCCTGGTTTTCTGCCGCCGTGGTGGGCCGCGGGTCGTTGAAGATGGCGATGTTCTGCTTGAGCTGCTCAAAGTTGCTGGCACCGGTGAGCACGGTCATGACCTCGGGGATGCCCATCAGGTAGTCGAGCGCCCACTCCACCGGCGCGGCGTCCGGTCGCAGCGCGGCGAGGCGCTGACGGTAGGGCTCGGCGAGGTCGACCAGGGCGCCGCCGCGCAGCGGCTCCATCACCACCACGGGCAGGCCGCGATCGCGGCAGACCTCGACCTTGCGCCTGGCCTCCTGGAAGCCCCAGTCCATCCAGTTGAGCTGGATCTGGCAGAACTCCATCTGTTCGCCGTAGCAGTCAAGGAAGCGCATGAAGGTGTCGAAGTCCCCATGGACCGAGAAGCCCAGGTGCCTGATGCGGCCGGCCTCCCGCTCCCCTGCCAGGTAGGAGACCGTGTGGTAGCGCTCATCGTCCAGATACTGCTCGATGTTGAGCTCGCAGACGTTGTGGCACAGGTAGAAGTCGAAGTAGTCGACCTGGCACTTCTCGAGCTGGCGGGTGAAGATCTGCTCGACCTTGCCAAAGTTGGCGACGTCGTAGCCGGGAAACTTCGATGCCAAGCTAAACGAGTCGCGGGGATAGCCGGCCAGGCAGCGGCCCACGACCTCCTCGGAATGCCCGCCGTGGTAGCCCCAGGCGGTGTCGTAGTAGGTGACCCCCTGCTCCATGGCGTAGTCGATCATCCGCTTGGCCGCCGGCTCGTCGACCTTGTCGTCAGCGCCGTCGATGACCGGCAGCCTCATGCACCCCATCCCGAGCGCGGACACCTTGCATCCCTTGAAATCGCAATACTGCATACATCATCCCTTCCACTGACACGGCGACAAGCGCTCGCTGCGTAAAAACTAATGATACGCCCGCCGATACTCCCTCACGGACAGAGAGCACTCAACCAGCTCACCGCATGCGGCCGGACGGCGGGGACTGCAAACTCCCGACGCCAACGCCGTCAGGCTGCTAGAGTGGGGCCATGAGGACATTTCACGACGAGGGCTCCCAGCACCGCTTCCGCACCGGCTCCGGCTTGGTGCGCATCTACGACGTGCTCGACGACCATGACGTGCCGGTGCGCGTAATGGACGTCAAGGGCACCTACCAGAGCGCCACCTATCACGGCGACCGCTATTGCGACCTGCCCTTTCTCTACTTCACGCTCTTTGACCACCTCTTTGAGGCCCCGCTTGAGGTGCGCCGGGTGCTGATGCTGGGCGGAGGCGGCTGCAGCTACCCCAAGCATCTCATCCGCACCCGCCCGGACGTCACGGTCGACGTGGTGGAGCGCGACCCCATGGTCATCTCACTTGCCCGTCGGTGGTTCTACGTGGACCGCCTCATCGAGGAGTACGACCTCGAGGAAAACGGGCGCCTGCACCTGATCTGCGACGACGCCCGGAGCTACCTCGCCGATGAGGGACCCGCCTACGACGTGGTGATAAACGACGCCTTCTCGGGGCGCAAGGCTCCGGCAACCCTGGCCGGCCCCGATGCGGCAGCCGCAGTGAAGGCGCGGATGGAGGCGGGCGGGCTCTACCTGACCAACCTCATCTCGGCCGTCGAGGGGCGCCAGGCAAAGCCGCTTAAACGCTACCTCAACGCCCTGTTTGAGAGCTTTGAGCGGGTGTGGGTCCTCCCCTGCGGTCGCACCGCCCCGGACGAGGTGGACAACAACGTCGTCATCGCCAGCGACGGCGACTACCGCTTCTCCGGCGCCGTGACGCCGACGTGGCTTTCATGAGACGGGAGGATGCCATGGAATTGCTGGCCCCGGTTGGAGGCCCCGAGCAGCTCAAAGCCGCGATCCACTTTGGGGCCGACGCGGTCTACCTGGCCGGGGACCGCTTTGGGCTGCGCCAGAACGCCGGCGGCTTCGCCCCCGACGAGCTCGCGCGGGCCTGCGCTCTGGCCCATGAGCACGGGGTGGCGGTGCACGTGGCGGCCAACGTGCTGATGCACGAGGACGACCTTGGCGGCACGGCCGAGGGGATGCCGCTCGAGGCGTACCTGGCCCAGGTGGCCGAGGCCGGGGCGGACGCCGTCATCGCCGGAGACCTGGGCACCATCGCCGTCGCCCGTCGGGTGGCGCCGGCACTCGAGGTGCACGCATCGACCCAGCTCTCATGCGCCAATCACGAGGCGGCCCGGGTGCTCTACGAGCTGGGCTGTTCTCGCGTGGTGCTGGCCCGCGAGCTTTCTGTGGCAGAGATCGCGCGGCTGCGCCAGCAGGCGCCGGCGGACCTGGAGCTCGAGGCCTTTGCCCACGGCGCGATGTGCATGGCCGTGTCCGGCCGCTGCCTCATCTCGAGCCATCTCAACGCGCGCAGCGCCAACCGGGGGGCCTGCACCCAGCCGTGCCGCTGGACCTACACCCTGGAGGAGGAGCAGCGCCCCGGGATCCACTTTCCCATCGTCGAGGACGCGAGGGGGACCTCGATCCTCTCGAGCAAAGACCTGATGATGCTCGATCACCTAGATGACCTGGCCCGCGCCGGCGTCGGCAGCATCAAGATCGAGGGGCGGGCCAAGGGCGCCTACTACGTGGCCACCGTGGTCAACGCATATCGGCAGGCGCTCGACGGGGCCGACCCGCAGGGGCTGCTCGGTGAGCTCGACGCCGTGAGCCACCGCCCCTACCACACTGGCTTTTACTACGGCGCCCCCGACCAGACCGATGCCAACCGCGAGTACCGGCAGGTCAAGCTGCTGGTGGGGTTTGTCAACGGCGGCGACGCGACGGCTGGCACGGTCGACTTCACGCTGCGCAACCGGGTGACAGCCGGCCAGGAGTTGGAGGTCCTCTCGCCCGGGCAGCCCGTCAGGCGCTTTACCTGCGGCCGGCTTTACAACCTGGACCAGGAGGCGTACGTCTCGACCGGCAACCGCAACGGCGAGCGCTACCGCATCGAGGCGCCCTTCCCCATTGGGGCGGGAGACATCCTGCGCAGGGCCTGCGAGCCCCACGAGGTGCGCTAGGCTCGCCGGAGCCCAACCCTTGCAGACCTTGCCGACGAGACGTGCCCTCAGAGCAGCCCGATGGCCTCCTCACCGTTCTTGATGCCGCGCAGGACCATGCGCGAGCGTAGCAGCCAGATCCACCCCGCCAGGGCAGCCGCCGCGCCCAAGGCGATGAGCGCGCCCAGCCCCACCAGGTAGTCGCTCCAGGGAAGCATCGCCAGTGCCATGCCCACCACACCGGCGAAGGTGCGCACGAAGTTGATGAGCGAGGAGACCGACCCGGTGTCGCCATCGCGCTGGGAGAGCAGGATGTTGACGCTGGTCGGGCGCACGGCCGCATCGGCCCCGGCGAAGACGAGCGTCAGGAGGCAGAAGACGAGGGGGCTTTGATGTCCCGCCGTCGCCACCCCGACGCCCAGCGCCAAGCAGAGGACGAGCACGACGGTCAGGAAGCGCTTGGCGCTCACCCGGGAGGAGAGGGCGAGCCAGATGAGGGGGCCCGCCGCGCAGGCGAGCGAGGCGATGGCAAAGAGCAGGCTGTATCCCAGGGCGGAGAGCCCGAAGAAGTCCATGTAGATGTAGGAGCCCACCGAGACGTAGGCCATGAAGGCCACCTCAAACGAGCTGGTCACCAGCAGAAAGATGACAAACGGCTTACTTTTGGCCACCACCACCAGGCGCCCGAGGGTCTTGGGAAGGCCCTGCGAGAGGCGCTCCGAGGCGGGCAGCGTCTCCGAGAAGAGCAGGGAGAGCGTCAGCATCGCCGCGGAGATGGCGGCCAGCACCCAGAAGGTGCCGCGCCAGCTCGCCACCTGCAGGATGGCGGCGCCGATGATGGGCGCGCCCACCGGCCCCACCACAAACATGACCTGGATGACCGAGAGCATCTTCTCGCGCTGGTCGGCCTTGACTGCGTCCTTGACCACGGCGGTGCAGACCGCGCTGATGGCGCCCGAGGCAAGCGCCTGCCCCACCCGGCAGACGACGAGCATCCAGATGCTGACCGAGAGCGCGCAGAGCACACTCGAGAGGCAGTATCCGGCCATGCCCGCCACCAGCATCGGCTTGCGGCCGATCTTGTCCGAGACGGGCCCGAAGACGAGCAGCCCCAGGGAGAGGAAGAGGTAGTAGCCGAGCAGCGTGAGGTTGACGATGCCCGGGGTGGTCGAGAAGTACTCGGCCATGTGCGGCACCGCCGGGGTGTACATGTCAAGCGACAAGGGCACCACGATGGAGCCCGTCAGCAGCAAGGTGAGCAGGCCGGCGCCGTGAAGGCGCGGTTGAGGCGTTGAGAGCCAGCCGTCGATGCGGGACATTGCGATCCTTACGTGGGTCTGCGCCCTATGAGATTCCCTGCAGCTCCGCCTTGGGGCTGCGGGAGAGCAGCTGGTCGATGGCCTCGTCCAGGCTTATGCCCTCCCAGAGCATGGCCCGCACCGTGCGTCCGATGGGAAGCTCCACGCCGTAGCGCTCGGCGAGCGCGGTCACGGTCTTGCTGGCGATGGCCCCCTCGGCCACCATGTGGGTCTTCTCGGTGAACTCCTCGAGGGTCCCGCCGTGGGCGATGAGCTCGCCCAAGGTGCGGTTGCGGGAGTGCCGTGACGAGCAGGTGGCGATCAGGTCGCCCATGCCAGCCAGCCCCATGCAGGTGAGCGGGTCTCCGCCGAGGGCCTTGGTGAGGCGGCTCATCTCAGCCAGCCCGCGGGTCATGAGCAAGGCTGCGGTGTTGTCGCCCAGGCCCGCCCCGGCGGCGATGCCGCAGGCGATGGCGATCACATTCTTGGCCGCCGCGCAAAGCTCCACGCCTATCACGTCGTGCGAGGTGTAGACCCTGAAGGTGGGCGCAAAGAAGAGGTCGCGCAGCAGGTTGGCGGTGTCCTCGCTCTGGGACGCCACCACGGTGGCCGCCGGCAGGCCGCGGCTCACCTCCTCGGCGTGGTTGGGGCCGGAGAGGGCCGCCAGGCGAAGGGGGTTTCCGAGCTCGTCGTTGAGCACCTGGATCATGAGCTTGCCGGTGCCCTCCTCGATGCCCTTGGAGAGGACCACCACCGGCGTGTTCTCGCCCACCGCCCCGGAGAGCTGCCGGGCGGTGTCGCGCATGGTGGCCGACGGCATCACCACGGCCACCGCGTCTGCCCCCGAGGCCGCCTCGGCGATGGAGCTGACGGCGTAGACGCTGTCGGGGAGCACCACGTCCTCCAGGTAGCGGGGGTTGCGGTGCCCGTCCGTGATGGCCCGGGCCACCTCGGGCTTGCGGGCGTACAGCGAGACCTCGTAGCCCTTGCCTCCGAGGACCCAGGATATGGCGGTGCCAAAGGAGCCGGCGCCGATGACCGCGATGCGCATGCTACTCGCCCTCCCTCGTGGATTCCTTCTCGCGCTGGTGCTTGGTCTTCGCGTGCCCCATGGTCAGCCTCTTCTCGCTATGGTTGCGCAGCCTCGCGATGTTGGATCGGTGCGCGGCGAAGATGATGACCAGGACGATGACCGAGAACCCCAGCAGGACCGGGTGCCCGGGCATCAGGAGAGGGGTCGATACGACCAGCGCCACCGCCGCCGACAAGGTCGCCAAGGAGACGATCTTGGTGCCCAGGGCCACGGCGAGGAACACCGCCAGGACCACGAGCGCGGGCCAGGGCATGAGCACCACCAGCACCCCGAAGGCGGTGGCCGCCCCCTTGCCGCCCGAGAAGTGCAGGTAGGGCGATTTGACATGTCCCAGAACCGCCGCCAGGGCGGCAATCACCAGCAGCAGGTCGTGGACGTTGCCGTCAAGGGCGGGCGCCACGTGGATGAGGAGCGCCCGCATGACGATCACGCCGGCGCAGCCCTTGAGGACGTCGATCGCCGCCACCGCCAGGCCCGGCTTTATGCCCAGCACGCGGATGGTGTTGGTCATCCCCATGTTGCAGGAGCCGTGCTCGCGGACGTCGATGCCGTAGATCCCCTTGCCGATGACCACGCCGGAGGGGAACCCTCCCAGCAGGTAGGAGATGACGGCGCCCAGAACGGTTGCCAGTACCAGGTTGGTCACGGTCGCTAGGCCTTCTTCCGGAAGCGCAGGCGGATGGGCGTGCCCTCGAAGCCAAAGGCCTCGCGCATGCGGTTCTCAAGGTATCGGGTGAAGTTGTCGTCCACCATCTCGGGGAAGTTGCAGAAGAAGGCGAAGGTGGGCGGCCGCGAGGCCACCTGGGTGCCGTAGTTGATGCGGAGCCGCTTAGCGCCCTTGACCACGGTGTGCCCAAAGTCGCGCAGCTCGGTGAGCAGGTTGTTGAGCTTGCTCGTGGAGATGGTCGAGGTGTAGTTGCCATAGACCGATTGCACAAAGCCCCAGATCTTGACCACGGAGCGTCCGGTGAGTGCGGATATGCGCAGGTAGGGGGCGTACGAGACAAACCCTAGGCGGTCGGTCACGTCGTCGATGATGCGCTCGCGCTCCTTGTCGGTCTCAAGCAGGTCCCACTTGTTGAGCAGGATGGCCATCGCGCAGCCGCGGTCCTTGGCGATTCCGGCGATCCGCTGGTCCTGGTCGGTCACGCCCACCGAGGCGTCGATCACGAGCAGGCACACGTCGGCGCGGCCCACGGCGCGCAGGGCCCGCACGTAGCCGTAGTACTCGACGTCGCCCTCGATGGAGGCCTTCTTTCGGATGCCGGCGGTGTCGATGAGGCGATAGGTGACGCCCTCGTAGCGCACCACAGTGTCGATGGCGTCGCGGGTGGTGCCGGCCACGTCGGAGACGATCGAGCGGTCCTTGCCGATGAGGCGGTTGGCAAGCGAGCTCTTGCCGGCGTTGGGGCGGCCGATGATGGCGACGTTGATGATGCCCAGGTCGTCATCGTCGTCGGTGCCCTCGGGCAGCACCGCCATCACGGCGTCGAGCAGGTCGCCGGTGCCATGGCCGTGCGTCGCCGAGAGCGCCCAGGGGTCGCCCAGGCCGAGCGAGTAGAACTCCCAGAGCGGCGAGTCGTCCGCGGGGTTGTCCATCTTGTTGACGGCCAGGAACACGGGGGCCTTCGCCTTCTGCAGGACCCGCGCCACATCTTGGTCGTCGTTGGTGATCCCGGTGCGGGAGTCGGTGATGAAGATGATGGCGTCCGCCTCGTCGGCCGCCATCATGGCCTGGGACTTGATAGAGCTCTGAAAGACATCGTCCTTGTTGGACTCGATGCCGCCGGTGTCGACCAGCATGAACTGCCTGCCGCACCACTCAGCCTTGTGGTACGAGCGGTCGCGGGTGACGCCCCGCTCCTCGTGGACGATGGCGTCGTCGGCGCGGGCGATGCGGTTCACGAGCGTCGATTTGCCGACGTTGGGACGGCCGACCACGGCCACCACTGGCAAGGGCATGGTTCCTCCTTCATGTAAACGGCGGGATGGGTGCATCCCGCCGGGTCAGGTTGCGCTTTCCGGTGCGGCCGGTGCGTCGCGGGCCGCGCCGAGGACGTATCAGAGCCGCTCCAAGCCCCCGATAAGACCTTCGACCGTAGAGGATACCATGTGCAACCTGCACCCGAGGGCCGCCTCCAGCTCATCGGGCGTCTTATCGTCCAAGGTGAGCCCGCTGGCGTTGAGGATGACGTCGGGAAGCAGCAGGTCTCGGCCGCAAGCGACGCCGGCAAGGCCGTCTACGAGGTCCTGGGCGGTGAGCAGCCCCGCCACGTCCACGTTGCCGCCAAAGAAGCGGTTCTTGACTGCCCTGAGCTCGACTGCCTGGGCGAGCGGCGAGGCCGCCACCAGCGGGGTCAGAAAGCCGATGAAGGCCTCCCCGGAGGCGATGAGCGGGGCGGACGGGCGGACGGCGATCCTCTCGGCCACCCGGGCGATGCGGCCGGACGCCCCCTGCCAGGCGTCGGCGAAGGAGCGGAGCATGCCGATTCCGTCCTCGTACTGCGGAAACCCGTCGTAGTACGAGGCCGGCGGAAGCGGGCGGCGGGCGTTGAGGTAGAACTCGTCGGAGAGGTGGAAGCGGGTGCGGCCCAGCTGCCTTCTCGCCCGCTCCTGGTAGGGGCGCACCTGGTCGATGACGGCCTGGGCGGCGGCCGGGTCGTTGAAGCCCGCAGTGAAGCGGTCCTGGAAACGGGTGAACCCCAAGGGCACGATGCCGCAGGTGAGCACTCCGGGGCGCGCCTCCACCCACCCGAGCGTGCGGTCGAGCTCGGCGCCGTCGTTGACCTGCGGGACCAGGACTATCTGCACGTGCAGCTTGAGGCCGGCGCCAAGCAGCTGGTCGACCACCTCCAGGCCGCGCGCCTCGTTGCCGCCGATCAGGGCCTCGCGGGGGCCATGCGAGACGGCATGCAGCGAGACGTGCAGCGGCTCCAGCCCGCACTCGATGATGCGCTCGACGTCGGCGTCGGCGAGGTTGGTGAGGGTCACGAAGTTTCCCTGCAGAAAGGAGAGCCGATAGTCGTCGTCCCGCACGTAGAGGGCGGGACGCAGGTCGTGGGGCAGCATCCGCATGAAGCAGAAGGTGCAGTGGTTGACGCAGGTGATGAGGGGTCCGAAGAGCGGGTCGGCGAAGGAGATGCCCCAAGACTGTCCGGGCGCGCGCGAGAGCGTGCAGGAGAACTCCACCTCACGCGCATCTCCCAGGTCGCCGAAGTCGGCGGCGGAGGCGCCCAGGAGCTCGACCGGGGCCATGCCCTCGACCTCGACCTCGGGCCCGTCGGCAATCCACTCCCAGTCTATGACGTCGCGCAGCCCCTGGCCTTCGGCGGCGACCAGGCGCATGCCGGGGCGCAGGCCCGCCTCCCAGGCGGGGCTGCCCTCATCGACCTGCGAGATGAGCCCGCCCCCGCTGCCGGGCGCCTTGGCGGGCGCGTACTCCTGAGAAAGAGGGCGGTCGGCCATCAGGACCTCACAGGGACTCGATGCGGGCGACCACGGACTCGATCTGGCTCAGCGGCGTGGAGGCGCCGGCGGTCACGCCCACCGTCCCGACGCCCGCAAACCACGCGGGGTCGATCTCCTCGGCGTCCTCGATGTGATAGGTGCGCACGTTTTGCTCGCGGCAGATCTGGGCCAGGCGGGTGGTGTTGCCGGAATTGCGGCCGCCCACCACCACCATGGCCTCGACCTGGGCGGCAAGCGCGCGAGCCGCCTCCTGGCGCTGCTGGGTGGCCTGGCAGATGGTGTTGTGGACCCTGAGCTCGTAGGCTTGCGGCAGCAGGGCCGAGACCACCTCGGTGAGCGCCTTCATGGTCTGGGTGGTCTGGACCACCACCCCGATGCGGTGCGAGGGCAGCTGCGAGGGGATCTTGTCGACGCTGTCCGCCACCAGCACGTCGCTTCCGGCGTAGGCGCAGATGCCCTCCACCTCGGGATGGCCCTCCTCACCCACCACCACCACAAAGTAGCCCTCGGCGGTGAGGTTCTCGGCTGCGTGCTGGACCTTGGCCACATAGGGGCAGGTGGCGTCCACGATGTGGATGCCGCGGGCGGTGAGCTCGTCGATGACCGCGGGCACCACGCCGTGGCTGCGGATGATCACGGTGCCCCCGATCACGTCCTCGGGGGTGTCGGCGATGCCCACGCCCTGGGCCCTGAGCTCGTCCACCACCTTGGGGTTGTGGATGAGCGGCCCCAATGTGACGCACTGCTGGGCGCTCTCGGCCGCCTCGCGCGCAAGCTCCAGGGCCCGCTCGACGCCGTAGCAGGCACCTGCCTTCTCGGCCACGACCACCTTAGGCATGGGCCTCACCTCCGGGTTGGGGCTTGGCGGGCAGCTCAGGGCATTCGAGGCCCTTCTCGGCGCACAGGTCCTTGATGCCCACCAGGTCGAGCGGGACCTGGTCGACCGGCACGTCGTCGCGCAGGGCGAAGATATGGCGCATGACCTCGTTGAGGACCACCTCGTTGCGGACGTGCTTGTCGATGTAGTCGTAGTCGGCGGGATCGATGGGCTTGCCGATGGCCACGCTCACCTTTTGGAAGTAGCGCGGGAAGTGGGACCCGTTGGGGCAGATGCGGTCGGTGTTGCGCACGGCAGTGGGAACGATGGGCACCTTGGCCATGCGGGCGATAAGGACCGTGCCCGCATGGTAGCGGGGCACCATGTCCTTGGTGCGCATGCGAGTGCCCTCGGGGAAGATCCCCACGTACTCGCCCGCGTTGAGATACATGACGGCGCGTTTGATGGCCTTGCGGTCGGCCGAGTCGCGCTTGACCGGGAAGGCCCCGGACATGGCGCCCACCTGCGCCACCGCCCACCCGGCATGGGTGAAGATGTCCTCCTTGCCCATCACCCGCAGGCTGCGCGGGCGCAGGGCCAGGAAGAGCGTGGGCGGATCGGCCAGAGAGACGTGGTTGGCGGCGATGATGGCACCGCGCCCGGAGGCGTCGATGTCGGCGAGGTTCTCGGTCCCATACACCTTGAAGCGCAGGACCAGCTTCCAGAGCGCCCTCATGGCCACGTCGAGGAAGCTCACCATCCAGGTGGAGGGGGCGCCGGGGGCGCCCATGGGGTTGTCCCAGTAGCGTTCGCGGGTCTCGGCCAGGCTCATGCGATCAGGCCTTCTGCGGGTCGCGGGCGCCGCGCTCGGACGCCAGGGAGGCGATGGCGTCCACCACCTGGTCGATGGAAAGCGACGTTGTGTCCACCACGGTCGCGTCGTCGGCGGCCTTGAGCGGAGCGGTGGCCCGGGTGGAGTCGATGCGGTCGCGCTCCTGGATCTGCTCGAGAATCACCGCCGGGTCGGTGCTGCCGCTCCCCCGCTGGGCGTTCTGGCTGGCCCGGCGGGCCGCCCGCTCCTCGGCGCTGGCCGTGAGGAAGACCTTGACCTCGGCGTGGGGAAAGACCACCGTGCCGATGTCGCGCCCCTCCATGACGACGTCGTTGCTGGCGGCAAAGGCCCTCTGCTGCTCGGTGAGCGCCTGGCGCACGCCCGGCACCGCCGACACGGTCGAGACGTTGGCGTCGACCTCCGGGGTGCGGATCTGAGCAGTGACGTCCTCGCCCGAGATGAGCACCGTGCCGCCGGGGGCGAAGGAGATGGGCTCGCTTTGGGCCAGGCGGGTGAGCGCCTCGGCGTCATCGAGCCTGGTGCCCGTCTCGAGCGCACGGTAGGTGACGGCCCGGTACATGGCGCCGGTGTCGAGGTAGGTGAAGTCAAGGCGGACGGCAATCATCTTGGCTACGGTTGATTTGCCGGTCCCGGCAGGGCCGTCGATGGCGATGATCATGGTTGGCTCCCTCTCAGGGTGTGGGGTGGTTGACAGGTGCGATGGGCGATAAGCGAGGCGCCGCAGCCCCGGGCGGGGTCCTCAGGCGGGGTCCTGGCCTTGGCCGGGGTCGGCGCCCGGTCCCGCGCAGGTCCACTCTGGGTCCTCCGGGCTCACCCCCAGCGACTCGCGGCACATGCCGAGCAGCTCGGTGATGGCGTCGCGGTAGCAGCGCAGGGTGTCGGTCCAGCGGCCCAGGCAGGCGCGCCCCGAGTCGGTGAGCTCGAAGGTGTGCTTGGCCGGCCCCGAGCCCGAGGTCTTCCAGGTGCTGACCACGTGCCCGTCGGCCTCCATCTGCTTCAGGGTGCGGTACACGCCGCCGGCATCGGGCTTGATGCCGCCGAACATGGGGGTGTCGGCCAGTCGCTGCACGATGACGTAGCCGTGCATGCTCTCCTGGGCGAGCAGCGCCAGGATGGCGGGCGGCATCAGCCGCGAGAGGCTGCGCGACATCTGCGCGCACTCGGCAAACTCGTTATCGCCTTTGGGATGGCAGGTAGACCACATGCTTGAGACCTCTGCTTTCTCGGATACCCGTTCAGGATAGCGCTTGGCGGCCCATCGGGCACCCCGTGGGCCGCGCCGCGGCGGCCGTGCGGGCGCTTCTCGGAAGGGGTCAGCGTCCCTTGAGCTCCTCGGGTTCCAGCCCGAAGGCCGTCAGGAACACCATCGGCCCACGCACGGTGAAGAGCGCCGAGCAGACGTTGCCCACGTCCATGCGCCAGGTGTCGGAGTCGGGCAGGCCCATGAGCGCGCTGCAGAGGGCGCGGGTGGCGCCGCCGTGCGAGACGATCGCGGTGCGGCCGGGCAGTCGGACGTAGCGCCGGGCGGCGCGGGCGCAGCGCGCATGGAAGCGCTCGAGCGGCTCTCCCCCGGGGCACGGCCAGCTGCCGACCGTCTCCCCCCAGGGGAAGGGCAGGCCCCGGGCGGAGGCCTCCTCAAAGGTGAGGCCCTCGAGCTCCCCGAAGTCGAGCTCGATGACGTCGGGGTCCACGACCGCCTCAAGCCCCAGCTCGCGCGCTGCCGGCTCGGCGATGGCCAGGCAGCGCTCGAGCGGCGAGGAGACGATGCGGTCCGGACGCCAGTCGGCGAGGCCGGCTACCGCCCGCCGGCGCTGCTCCTCGCCCAGCTTAGTGAGCGCCGCGTTTCCCTGGCCCAGATAGCGGTGCTCGAGGTTTCTCACGGTCTGCGGATGGCGCATGATGAGCAGCTCCGGCGCCTGTCCGCAACGGGCGGCGAGGGGGTTTTCGATGCTGCCCTCGCTGGCGCTCAGTCCTCCGGCCATGAAAGCTCCCCCGGCAGCCGGTCCAGCTCGAGCAGCCGCCCGGCCACGCACAGGTAGCTGGCATCGGAGGCGGAGACCAGGAGGCGCGTGGCACCGCCCAGAAGGTCGCGGTAGACCTGCTCGTCAACCGGCTCGCGGGCATAGCCCGCCTCCATCTGCTCCGCCACCACGATGGTGTCCCCCTCACGCGAGAGGATCCGCTCAACCAGGCGTCCCGTCGCCTGATGGAGCTCCGTGCGCTCCGCGTCCATGCGGGACCCCATGACCAGGGCGACGGCCGCCCCCAGCGAGTCGAGCAGCAAGAGCCCGTCCTCCGGCGCCCCCGCGACCCAGTCCTCCCGCTCGGTGGCTGCCAGCGGCGTAAAGCCTTCCGGGCGCTGCGCGTCCCGACGGCCGGACAGCGGCGGAGTGCCGGCGGAGTTCTCGAACACCGCGTAGCAGACCGGCTCCCCCAGCTGCTGACGCTGGCGGGCGAGCGCCTCGGCCACATCGGACTTGCCACTGCGGGCGCCCCCGATAATCACGACAAGGGCCATGGCAGGCCTCCCTCACTTCTCCTCATAGGCGGCACGGCGCAGGGCGTCTACCTCGGCTGGCGTGAGCTCGCGCCAGCAGCCCTCTTCAAGGTCACCCAGGTCAAGCGGCCCGAAGGCGCTCCGATGCAGCCGTGCGACCGGGTGGCCCACCGCCTTGAACATGTTCTTCACCTGATGGGTGCGGCCCTCGCTGATCGAGAGGCGCTCCCAGCGTCCCCGCACGATGCGGCTCAGGCGCCGCGGGTCGCGGAACCGCTCTTCCTCGAGCTGCTCGAGACGGGCCGGCTTGGTCATCACGCCGTCGAGCTCGATGCCGCGCCGCAAGCGGCCGGCCTCGGCACGGGTCAGGGTGCCGGCGACGAGCGCCAGGTAGGTCTTCTCCACATGGTGGCTGGGGTGTAGCAGACGCTGGTTGAGCTCTCCGTCCGAGGTGAAGAGCAGCAGCCCCGTGGTGTCGGCGTCGAGGCGCCCCACCGGGAAGAGGCCCGGGTAGCGGTCGACCGGCACGAGCTCCGCCACCGTGTGCTCGGCGTGGGGGTCGTCCATGGTGGTCACGTAGCCGGCGGGCTTGTTGAGCATCAGGTAGGCAAACCCCTCGGGCAGGCGCACCACCGCGCCGTCCACCTTCACCACATCGCCGCGCGGGTCGACGCGGCTTCCCAGCTCGGTGACCACGGTGCCGTTGACCGTGACCCGGCCGTCGGTGATGATGGTCTCGCATCGTCGCCGCGAGTCGACGCCCGCCCGCGCCAGAAAACGCTGCAAGCGCATGGTCTCCTCATGCTGGTCGGCCGGTTCAGCCACGGTCCTCATCCTCCAGATCCTCAAAGAATCCGTCCAGAGCGTCCTCGGGCGCCTCGGCGTCTTCAGAAACGGCATCCGCATCGAGCGCCCACGCAGTCTCGGTCGCCACCGCCGCGTCCGGCTCCTCCTGCCCTGCGGCCTGCGGAGCGCCCTCGGCGGGCACATCGCCCGAAAGGCGCTCGCGAATGAGCTCGCGGGTCTCCTCGTCCGGCGCGAACTCCTCGAGCGGCGGCAGGTCGCTCACGCTTGCCAGCCCGAACTTCTCGAGGAAGGAGGTGGTGGTGCCGTAGAGGATGGGCGAACCCGGGGCGCTGTCCCGCCCCACCTCGCGCACCAAGCCCTTCTCGATAAGGGAGCTGATGACGCCCTCGGAGTTGACGCCGCGGATGGCGTTGACGCCGGCACGGGTCACAGGCTGGCTGTAGGCGATGACCGCCAGGGCCTCCAGGGCGGCCTGCGAGAGCTTGCGGGTGTCCCAGGAGAGCACGTAGCGCTCGATGAGCTCGTGGTAGGCGGGATGGGTGTAGAGACGCCATCCGCCGGCGGTCTGCCGCAGCTGGACGCCGCGGCCCCCGCGCTCGTACTGGTCTGCCAGGGCTTGGAGAAGCTCCGAGGCCCGGCCGGCCGAGACCTCGAGCATCTGCGCCAGGCGAGCCGGCGAAAGCGGCTCGTCTGAGACGAAGAGCAGGGCCTCGGTGGCGCCCAGCAGGTCGCTTTCCTCCGGCCGTGGCGCCAGCTCGTCGGTGCGGTCGTCCTCGTCGCTCATCGTGCGTCCCTCCCCGTCTGCCCCTCGCCCGGCTCGGCCTCATCGGCGGCCAGGGCCCGGCTGAGCTCCTCGTCGGCCTCGTCGTCTCCGTCCGTGCTGGCGGCGGCCGCCGGGTCTCCCAGATACTCGATGTCCAGCGTGCCGAACGCCTCGTCCTGGGCCATGGAGATGACCCCGCGCTTGTACAGCTCGAGTACCGCCAGAAACGTGACCACGATCACCGCCGGATCGCGGGTCTCTCCCACCAGCTCGGCGAAGGTGGTGCGCCGCTGCTCGAACACCTGCCTGCGCACAGACCGAGCCCGGTCCTCAAGCGAGAGCGGAAGCGAGGCGATGTGCTTGGCATCGAGCAGAAACGTCTCCCGTCGGGCGGCCAGGTCGGCGCAGATGACCGCCAGGCCGGAGAGGGTGACCCCCTCCAGGTAATCGGGCAGCAGATTCAGGAACTGCGGCTCGAGGCCTGCCTGGCGCGGATGCATGCGACCGGCCGAGGCCAGCCGCGCGCCCAGCATGGCGGCGGCATTCTTGTACTGCTTGTAGGCGATGAGGCGCGCCACCAGGATGTCGCGGGTCTGCTCGGTCGAGAGCTCCGCCAAGTCTTCGTCGACGTGCTGCTCCTCGGCCGGGAGCAGGGCTGCGGACTTGAGCTCGAGCAGGGTGGAGGCCACGTAGAGAAAGTCGCTCGCCACCTCCAGGTCCAGGTCGGGCACCTGGTCGATCTGGTCGAGAAACTGGTCGGCTATCTGCGTGATGGGAATGGCCGCTACATCCACCTTCTGCCGCGAGACAAGCTGCAGCAACAGGTCGAAGGGACCTTCAAAAGCGTCGATCTTGACGCGGTAGGACACGCCGGCAGCTCCTTGCGATCGTGGTTTTATGCAAGAAGCCATGATACCGCACGCGCCCAGACCCGCTGCGGGACGGCCTGGGCGCGTGCGGTAGCGGTGCCATTCAGGCGAGGTTGGCCTTCAGGCGCTCCTCGGCGTAGGACGAGACCTCGGCCTCTGTGACGAGATAGGCCTCAAGCAGGTGCTCGCCTTCGACGGTCAGGGTGGAGCCTCTCGCCCCGTCGCGGATGAGCAGGTCGAACCCCAGCGACTCCTCGCAGGCCTTGATGAGCTTCCAGGCTTTTGTGTACGCCATGCCCATGGACTTAGCGGCGGCGTTGAGCGAGCCGGTATCTTGGACGTTCTTGAGAAGCAGCGCGGCGCCGTGACCAAATCCGGAATGACCCTCGTCCTCGGCGTTCACCAGCGTCAGCTTGACTAACGCAGTAATCTGGTCCGCTTGTGCCATCTGCTCTCTCCCCCAGCTGCTTCGTTACACACGTTCTCCTTGTTGGGTAAATGGTACGACAGATGAGGATGAAAACAATCGCAGATCAAACGCAATACCCCCAAAAGTCCCCTCACATCCCGTTTCATCCCGTTTCATATGGATTGCCTCCACCAGACCTCGGCGACATGGGAGGCGTCACCTCAAAAGCGCGTCAGCGACCGAAGAGCACGTGCGCAGGAAGCGGCAGGTCGATCAGGTTGCCAGCGGTGACGTTGAGGTACAGGCCGATCACATCGACGCCGGTGACCCACGGAATCACGATAATGAGTG
>OMWF01000099.1 GCA_900314665.1 uncultured Actinomycetes bacterium | reverse complement strand
GGGCATGGCGGTCTCCATCGCCACCTGCCTGCAGAACGCCGGAATGGCCATCTGCCCCTACATCGTCACTCCGCTCGGCGGCATGATTGCCAACCCTGCGGCGGGCTTCACCGTCAACCAGGGCGGCATGATCGTGGGAGCCATCATCATCGCCGTCTTTGCAGTGCTCTTTGCCATTATCAACACCCGTCAGAAGTCCAACTCCTAGGTCGGTCCTGCTGCGGGGCTGGTAGAAGCGAAAATCTGCCAGTCCCGCTTTAACCTCGTCATCTGCCAAGGCTCTATTTGCAAAGGGAGGAACCATTCATGACTATCAGCGAGCGCGTTAGAGAAGGCATGCGTCCCGAGGCCATCGAGCCGTACGACAAGTGCTGGGGCGTCGGCGTTTCCGGCCTCGACGAGGACATCTCGCCGTTCCCCCGCGTCAACCGGATGCTCGAAGAGACGCACAAGTACGTGGCTGCCAGCCGGATTGACACCCAGCGCGCCATCATCATGACCGAGTCCTACGAGAAGTACAAAGCCGATCCCCAGATGCTGCGCGTCATCAAGTCCGTGCGCGATTGCATCGAGCAGGTCGACATCCACATTCTGCCGGACGAGCTCGTGGTGGGCGAGAACTGCGCCCCCGCTTGGCACGCCCCGCTCTACCCGGAGTTCTCGTTTGACTGGATCGTCGACGAGATGGACGCCATGGAGCGCGGCGAGGTGCCCGACTTCTCTGAGCGCCACAACGACAAGTACATCGTTCCGGAGGAGCAGCGTCAGGTCATCCGTCAGATTGCCGAGAAGTGGAAGGGCTTGTCTGTCAAGGACCGCTGCGAGGCCACGTGGACCGAGGACGACGTCAAGGGCCAGAACTACGTCTTTGGCTCCACGCTCTACGTCGAACAGGGCGTCGGTCACGTCAGCGTCGACTACCCGTACCTGCTCAAAGTGGGTTGGAAGGGCATCAAGCAGGCAATTCAGGACAACCTGGACGCCTGGCAGGAGGGCGATGACGTCGAGAGACGCCTCACCTGGCAGGCCCAGATGATCGCCGTGGACGCGGCCATGACCTATTTCCGCCGCTATGGCGAGCTCGCCGCGCAGATGGCCGAGACCGAGCAGAACCCCCAGCGCAAGAAGGAGCTCGAGCGCATCAGCTCCAACTGCCTGTGGGTCTCCGAGAACCCCGCGCGCGACTTCTGGGAGGCAGTCCAGCTTTGGTGGGGCGCCACCCAGCTCATCCTCATCGAGTCCAACGGCCACTCCGTGACCTACGGTCGCTTTGACCAGATTATGGGCCCGTTCTACGAGCAGGACATCCTTGAGGGGCGCTTTACCCGCGAGTTCATGCAGGAGCTCATCGAGTGCTCGTTCGTCATGATGGACAAGCTGCGCAAGCTGCGCTCGTTTGGCGGCGCTGAGATGGCCTCCGGCATCGGCTGGGGCGGCACGGCCCTCAACGTGGGCGGCGTGCACCCCGACGGCACCGATGCCGTGAACGACGTCTCCTTCATGGTCCTCGACGCACACGCCCACACCCGCCTGACCAACCCCTGGATGGGCGTCAAGCTCTCCGTCAAGAACCCGCGCGAGTTCTGGGTCAAGACCTTCAACGTCTGCCGCATCGGCACCGGCGAGCCCAAGATCTACAACGACGACAAGTACTACGAGTCGCTTCTCGCCTATGGCGTGCCCCTTGAGCAGGCCCGCAACTGGGTCGGCGTGGGCTGCGTCGAGCCCGAGGCCCCCGGCTACACCTACGGCTGGCACGACTCCACCTACTACGGCGGCGCCCAGGTCCTGCTGCTGGCCATCAACAACGGCGAGCGCTTTGACCGCCCCGGCGAGCCGTTTGGCGCGCCCACCGGTTACCTGCGCGACATGAAGAGCTTTGACGAGGTCCTCGAGGCCTATGACAAGCAGAACAAATACTGGCTCGACCGCATGGTCTCGACCATCAACACCATCGACCTGGCGCACCAGGCCCTCAAGCCGCTGCCCTACCTCTCGCTGCTGGTCCATGACTGCGTAGAGACCGGCACTGACATCTCCCGCGGCGGCGCCCGCTTCAACTTCACCGGCACCGAGTTTGTGGGCCTCGGTACCGTGACCGACTCGCTGGCCACCATCAAGCAGCTCATCTTTGAGGAGAAGCGGATCACGGCCGACGAGCTCATTCAGGCGCTCAAGGACAACTGGGTTGGTCACGAGGCCCTCCAGGCCCTGGTCAACAGCGACTACGTGCACCATTACGGCAACGATGACGATTACGCCGACCAGATCGCCGAGTTTGTGATGAACGACTACTGCAAGCATGCCGAGCATCGTCGCAACGAGCGCGGCGGCGAGTTCCGCCCCGGCGTCTACTCCGTGTCCATGAACGTCCTGCTGGGCGCCTTCACCGGAGCCACCCCGGACGGCCGCAAGGACTTTGAGCCCGTCTCCGACTGCCTCGGCCCGGGTCACCCCGGCGGCGTGTCGCACGACGTCAAGGGCCCGCTGGCCATCGCCGGCTCGCTCTCCAAGCTCGACCAGTCCCGCATTGCCAACGGCGTGATCCTCAACTGGAAGTTCACGCCCGAGACCCTCGACGGCGATGCCGGCCTGGACAACTTCATGAACCTCTTCAGGAGCTACTTCGACCGTGGCGGCCTGCAGAGTCAGTTCAACGTCACCAACAAGCAGACCCTGGTCAAAGCGCAGGAGAAGCCCGATAACTACCGCAACCTGATGGTGCGCGTGGCCGGATACTCCGCGTACTTCACCGAGCTCTCCGATGAGCTGCAGAACGACCTGATCGGCCGCACCGAGCTGTCGTTCTAGAGCAGTGCTCCAGTACGTTTGCAGGTAGGTAACATGCCCTCTGGGCGGCCTCTGGACGTTTTCGCGACGCTCCAGGGGCCGCCCTTGGTAGAGAAGCGAGGGCGCTGGCATGCCAGAGCGCGGCGATGGCCGTTTGGCGGCGGAGGAAAAACATGGGCAAGCAGTCGGGGTTCGTCTTCAACATCCAGCACCTCACCGTCCACGACGGGCCGGGCATCAGAACCGAGGTCTTTCTCAAGGGGTGTCCGTTGCATTGCCGCTGGTGCAGCAACCCCGAGGGCATCGACCCCAGGCCTCAGCTGGGCATCTACCCTGACAAATGCCTGAGTAAGGACAAGTGCGGATTTTGTCTGACGGCCTGCCCCAAACAAGGCGCGCCCCTCGAGTTCACCGAGGACGGCATCATCATCGGCTCCAATGACCAGTGCCTGCGCTGCATGTCATGTGCCAAGGCGTGCTTTGTCCACGCCATCAAGGCGTGGGGCGAGGTCATGAGCGTCGACGACGTGATGCGGGAGGTGCTTGCAGACGAGGCCTACTACGGCCGGTCCGGCGGCGGCATCACCCTCAACGGCGGCGAGGTCACGGTTCAGGCCGACTTCGCCCTGTCCATTCTCGAGGCCTGCCGCGATCAGGGGATCCACACCTGCGTGGAGACGACGATGTTCTGCTCGCCCGAGGTGATCGAGCGGTTCTACCCCCTGACCGACCTGTTCCTGGTGGACGTGAAGTTCATGGACCCAGAGCGCCATAAGAGGTGGACCGGCGTCACCAACGAGCAGATCCTGTCCAACATCCGCAAGACCGCCGCGGCGGGTGTCCCGATGATTTTGCGCACGCCAGTCGTTCCCGGCATCAACGATGACGATGAGAACATGCGGGCGACGGCCGCCTTCATCAAGGAGCTGGGGCCGAGCGTGATTCAGTACCAGCTGCTTCAGTACCGCAAGCTGGGTACCGAGAAGTACGCCTCGATTGGTCAGCCCTATCCGATGCCCGAGGGCTTTGACCCGGGGGAGCGCAAGGACCGCGAGCAGGCGCTGCACGAGCTGGCCGCCCGCCTATCCGCCACGGGCATCCCCGCCGTGGTGGGGGCCAATGCGCGTATCGAGTTGTCGTTCAAGTAGGGCGATTAGCAGCTGGAGGCTTGTGATGGATGCGGTTCAGGACTTCTACGAGAAGTACGGCTTGCTCTCCTCTATGGCGACGAGTCCCGAGGATGTGGAGCAGTGGCTGGTCATGGCCATTGGCCAGACCAACCAGTGTTGCGGCACGATAGATCCCGTCAACGTTGCGGCCACGCGCGAGCTGGGTATCTTCTATCGGAAGACGGGTCGGCTTCAAGAGGCCAGAGCGTATCTCGACCGCGCGGCGGAGCTTTCGGAGCAGCGCTACGGGGCAGACTCTCTCGAATGCCTGAGCGCGCAGATGCATGCAGCGGCGGCGACCCGAGAAGCCGGGGACGTGTTGGCCGCCGTCGATCAGCTTGAGAGGGCCAGGTCAGCCTGCCGGAGCGCATGCGGCGAGGAGAGCATCTTGGGCGCGGGCATCCTGCGCGAGCTCGCGCTGGCGTACCGCGACGCAGGGGAGGTCGGCAGTGCCATTGCGTGCGCCCGCAAGTCCGCTGATGTAGCGAGCAGGGTGGACGAGCGTCCCGATGAGGTTGCGACGACGCTGGTTCTTCTCGCCAACCTGCTGACGGCATCGGGAGATGCCGGGTCGGCGTGTGAAGCGCTCGACCAGGCGCTGGCGTTGGAGTCTGAAGGCAGGAAGCTCAGCGCAGACGTTCGCGCCGATGTGCTCGAAGCTCGGGGCACGGTACTCTTTCAGGCGCAGGAGTACGAGGGCGCGCGGGCTGTCTTTGCCGAGGAGCTCATGGTGTTGCAGGGGGCGGATGGCGGGGATGGACGCTCGCCTCGGCCGGGGCTGGTCTGCCTGTACCTGGCTGTGTGCCGCGACAGACTGGGAGAGCACGACCAAGCGCTGCTCTCTGCGCGCCAGGGCTACGGGTTGCTCGAATCCACCCTGGGCGCCACCCATCCGATGACCATGCAGGCGGGTCAGACGCTTCTTCAATTGCAGAGAGGCTCCAAATAGGGCTTAACCCAGAAGCAGATGAATCCACTTGGAGAAGGGCCCTGTGGCCCTTGTCCTGCTGCGCCCGTCGAGGCAGGTGCTTCGTAGCCGCTGCTTTGCTGAAGCCGTTCGCCTCGGGGGTTCGGGGATGTCGCGTAGCCTCTGATACAACGATTTGTGCGGTTTTAGGCATCAAGCCTCGAGCAGGGATTCGCTGAACGGAGCTGTGGGACGATGCCAGCCGCAGTCCAGCTCGGTGACCTCGGCAGGGCCTTCCCCTGCCGTGTGCGCGAGTTTGGTGCCCGAGCCTGGCATCGATTTTTTTAGATAGGTAACGAACATAGTTATCAAAGGTATAATTGCGCCTGCTTAATTAAATATTTTGAGGTTTGCTCTTTGCGTTGGCAACATGCGGTTCTCAGCGCGCAATGACTGCCACCTTTGCATGCTCTTGAACAGAGGGTTCAGGTTATCGCGCAGACAGCTTAGGGCGGGACGGGGAGCCGTTAACGGGGCGAGGGGATTCGTGATGAAGATTTCGATGGACATACTCGCACACGAGCTGCGCTCCTTCATCGACCGCACCAGCTTCCATCCCAACCTTCCTCTCACCATAGACCGCTATGAGCTGCTCGATGACTCAGTCACCGACTTCTCCCTCGGCTGCGTGGAGCTGCTCGACTGCAATCTTCACGAGCCGAAGCTTGACATGCTCCCCGACGGCGCAAACGTCATCTGCATGAGTGACATGCCTCGTGACGCTCCCTGCCTAGCTGATAAGCGGTTGAACTTCATCCTTCTCTGCGGAATCTCGACGAGCCAGGCCATCAACCGCATCATCCAGATTTTTCATAAGTACGAGGAACTCGACCGCCAGCTCAACCAGGCGTTTGTGGGTTCGAGCTCGCTGCAATCCGTGGTCGACGTGGCAACCGAGATGATCGGTTCTGCGATCTGCATGCTTGACATGAACCATCGCGTTCTGGCCATGTCGCAAGACAACGCACCGGTCAACGACGCTCTTTGGGATTCGATGGAAGACGGCTACGGATACCAGCACTACGATATCGTCTCAAAAAGCCTTCCCAAGCTTGCTCAGATGGACGTTGACGGTCAGGACGTCTTCGACGGTTTGAGCAACATCACCAACCGACACATCCGTGTCTACTTGCTGCGTCGTGGTTCAAAAGGGGTGGCCACGTTTGGTCTGCATAAGCTCTCCGACCTGTACGCTCCGTTTGATGCCTACCAGGTCCAGCTTGCCGACTATATTGTGGCTAAGCTCACTTCGCACCTCAGCATGTTTACCGAGATACAGGCGGGGAGGGGCAAGGCGTACGAGCAGCTCATCCTTGACCTGCTTGATGGAAAGCGGTACGAGGAGGGCGAGATTGAGGCGCTTGCTCGCGAGGTCTCGATTGCAACGGGATATAGCTACCAGCTTGGATTCATCATCTCCAACAGGACGACCGAGCGAACCGAGCACAGCTTCGCGCTGATGGAGTACATCGAGAACATCATCCCCGACAGTGAATGTGTCCTGTATGGCGACAAGATTATCTTCTTACGCGCCCTATCCGCCGATCAGCAGAGAAGCGGTGAAATCAATGGGCGGTTCACCAACTACCTCAACTCTCAGGATTGCTTCTGCCTGATCTCAAACCCCTTCAAGAGTCTTTCCAGCATTGGCGCGGTTAAGAACCTGCTGCTTGCAATCACCCCATACGTCGAGGCAGACGGCGCGCCCGAGCCGCGCGTCTACAACTATTGCGAGTACGCGGAACTGCATGCGCTGGGGCTATTAGCCGAGAAGATTCCTCTTCCCATGGCGTGCAGCCCAGCCATCGTTCAGCTGCGAGAATACGACCAGGAGAATAAGACCTCGTATTACGACACCCTCGTCACGTACCTGCGCCGGAACTGCAATGTGAGCGAGACGGCTGCGGACATGCACATGCACCGT
Organism: uncultured Actinomycetes bacterium; assembly: GCA_900314665.1. Lineage (GTDB taxonomy): Bacteria > Actinomycetota > Coriobacteriia > Coriobacteriales > RUG033 > RUG033. Next base: position 879 of record OMWF01000099.1, on the reverse strand, counting down.
AATTCGCTGCTCTATCGGATAGGCAAGATCGAGAAGATCGTCGGCCGTACGATAGACGACGAGAAGTTTCAGGCAGAAGCGCGCTTTACCATCGCCTGCATCGAATACCACGAGAAGTACGCCAGAAGCGAGTGAGCGGGGAACAGGAACTTTGTCGGGAGCCCTGACGCTGAGATAGAATGGAGCTAACGCTGGCCGCGCCCCATCCGAGGAGACAACCATAGACCTAGATTCGAGCTGGAAAAGCTTCTTTTCTGCCAAGCGCCTGCAAGACGGTCTCTCGTATCTCAAGGACGACTGCGTTCGCAACCTCGTCGAGCAAAGCGACGGATGGTGTGCCACCGTCACCGGATCGCGCGACTATGCCGTGTTCGTGCCATCCACGAAGAGCAGGCGCGATCGCTCGTGCTCCTGTCCCGACTTCGCCAAGGGAAACGATTGCAAGCACCTCGCTGCTGTCTGCTTCGCCGTAGAGAGCGACCGGGCCGGAGCCGAGGAGTCTGCCATGAACCGGAAGAACGACCTTGGCGACATCATCGACAAGCTGAACATCGAGCAGCTCCGCGAACTCGTGCGTACGTATGTCGCCGATGACGAGCGTGCCAGGCGGGCGCTCGTCTCCCGCTTCGGCAGGCACGACCCCAAGGACGCGGCCAGGGAGCTGCGCGAGGCGACGACAAGCATCAAGCGCTCCCACGAGCGGGGCGGCTTCATCGAATGGCGCGATGCGCTTGACTTCGAGCACGAGTATCTCGATGCCTTGGACCTCATCTTCAAGCCCTTCGTAACGCCCGAGCGCATCGAAGAGCTGATCGAGCTGAACCGCGTCGGGCTGATACAGCTGCAGCGCATCCGCATCGACGATTCGGACGGCTTCTT